>JAUQVX010000006.1 GCA_039794565.1 Gloeomargarita sp. SRBZ-1_bins_9
TTCTGTACGCGGTCGGTCATAGCTGAGCGCCCACATGCCGACCCCGCCGATGCCCTGCATATTCACCGTGCGGTAGATCCACGCCAGACTGAGCGAATCATGCCACCAGGTCTATAGGTAGGCCACTGTTAGGGCGCAGTAGGTCAGGGGCAACGTTAGGAGCAGACCGACACAACAAAGCAGAAAACCCCCGAAATTCAGCAAGCCCAAAACCAGGCAGAAGCCCAACATAGGGAAAAAGCGCTTGGTGACCACCTTCAGGCTAGTTTGCATGGCCGGCCAAAACCCCAGATTTTGATCGATGATCACCAGGGGTGTAAAGACATAGCCCACCCCGAGAAAGACACCGGGAATAATGCAAAGCATCAATCCTCCCAAAATGAGTAGCCCCGTTACCAGACCCGCCCCAAAAAAGGTGCCAAAGCGCTCAAAGCCCCGGAAGCAATCGCTAAACTCCACCGGCTCGCCCTGGGCTTGTTTGTAGGCCACGATGAAAAAACCAGCATTCAGGGCCGGTTGGATGACAGAAATGGCGATATTGGCACTGGTAGCAATGCGTGCTGACGGTATCAAGGCAATCATCAAACCGAGGGCAAATTGCAAGGCAGCAAAACCGATCAATATCCCTGGCTGGGCTCGCAATAACTCCCAACCCCGCACCAGATACTCGCCCGTTCTTACTTCATAACCATTGGTCAATAGCCGCGATAGGTCCCTGGGTGCGCCGCCATAGGTCATCGCCTGCTGCCCTCCCCTGCCGTCCCACCTTTGATTTCCCACGTTTTTCCCCCTTTGTCAAGGCGGCCGATTGGGTTACACTGAACCTAGCTGGCAGGATTGGCCACCGATGGTTTGGCGTTCACCGGGTCCGAATCTGTGGGAATTTGGCCCGCTGGTCATTCGCTGGTATGGGGCACTGATTGCCCTAGCGGTGTTGCTGGGTTTGCAGCTTTCTCAGTTTTTGGCCAAGCGCCGGGGCCTGAATCCTGACCATATTGCTGACCTAGCGCTGGCACTAGTCGTTTTTTCCCTACTGGGGGCGCGGCTTTATTACGTCGCCTTCCAATGGCCCTACTACGCCCAAAACCCCTGGGAGATTCTGGCGATTTGGCATGGAGGGCTGGCGATTCATGGAGCAATCTTGGCCGGTTTGCTGACGACCTATGTCTACGCCCACCGCCGGAAAATTTCCCTGTGGCAGTTGACGGATGTGCTGGTGCCCTCGTTGGCCTTGGGACAGACGATCGGCCGCTGGGGTAATTTTTTTAATTCCGAGGCGTTTGGGAGGCCAACGGATTGGCCCTGGAAACTCTACATCCCCTATGAAAAACGGCCCCCAGAATTCCGCCAGTTTGCCTACTTCCACCCCACGTTTCTGTATGAATCCCTGTGGAATTTGCTGGTGGGGGGGGTGCTGCTGTATCTGTTTTTTCGGTACCCCCGTTTGCGACCGGGTACGCTGACGTTGGTGTATATGGCGGGTTACAGCCTGGGGCGGTTTTTTATCGAAGGGTTGCGCACCGATAGTTTGATGCTAGGGCCGTGGCGGGTGGCCCAGTTGGTCAGCCTGGTGGGCATGGCCGTAGGTGTAGGGGGCCTGCTGTGGCTGTATGTGGGGCGACGGGACCTGCCGGATGTGGTGACCTCCCCATCCCAGTACAATAGGGGGTGAACGTTGGATAACGACCTATGCCGCAAGCGCTTAATGTCCTGGGAACGCCGCTGGAGGTCTGCTGTCGCTCGCCGTTGACCGGTTTCTATCGCACGGGCTATTGTGAGACGGGGCCGGATGACCTGGGGATGCATACCGTGTGCGCCCAGGTAACCCAGGCCTTTTTGGAATTCACACGCAAGCAGGGCAACGACTTGGTCACTCCAAACCCCCTGTACAACTTTCCGGGGTTGAAACCCGGCGACCGCTGGTGTTTATGTGCCAGCCGGTGGGAAGAAGCCCGGCGTGCCGGTGTTGCTCCCCCCGTTATCCTGACGGCAACCCATCAAAAAACCCTGGAAATCATCCCCCTGGCCATCCTGCAGGAGTACAGCCTTAGTTCGCCTCCGTCCGCGTGATGCGCCATAGGGGCCACAGGCTGGTGAGCAAGGCGCCAAAGTGGGCCGCAATGGTATTGAGCAAGCCCTGCACCACCAAAATGTCCATGGCATCCACCGGCTGGGTAGCCAGGGCAATGGTTCCTTGGGGCACCAGCAGGGCCTTGGCAAACAGATTCCCCACCACCACAAAGGTCCCGAGCAACGTAGCCAGCATCCCCAGCAGGGAAACCCCCATTTCCATACACAGCTTATTGACCACCTCCTCTTTGCGGGGGCGGGTTTCCCATTCGCCGTCGGCTAAGCGTCTGGCCATCTGCACACCGCGGTACTTCAACCAAATCCCCAGCCCCAGGGACGCCACCCCCAACAAGCCCAAGGACAACCCCAGGCCACTGGGCACGCGCGCCCGCCGTTGTAGTAGGGCAAACAATAGGATACCCAGGGCTACCACCCCCAGCACCACCTGCACCCAAAAGCCCACCCAACCGGCCCGTTTGAGGGTGGAGGCCGCCTTAAGCCGGTTAGAACCCGACGACACCGCCCATCACCACTGCATTCAAAGCTGTTGCCACTACCTGCAGCACCAGAAAAGCTAGCAGGGGTGAAAAATCAATCCCTCCCAGGGGGGGTAACACAGCCCGAAACAGGTTCAAGTAGGGGTCAGTCAACTGGCTGAGGGTCATCCAGGGCTGGTTGTACCAATTGATGGTGGGAAACCAGCTCAACAACACCCGCAGAATTAACAGCACAAAGTAAATGTTGATAAAACTAATCACACCCTGTACCAGGAAAACCAGCGTACTAGACATGACCCTGCCTCTCCAGCTTATCCCCCCTTCAATGATACCCCCACAGCCAGCGTCCTGGGTTGCAGCGATGGTCCGGGTCGAGTTGTTGTTTCACCCGCTGCATCAGGGACAAACGCTCCGCCGGTACATCCCATCGGTCCGCCAACGTCGGCCCTGCTATCACGCTCACGTAGCCATGCGGACGTACCCACCGGCGCAGCTGGGCCACGAAGGTTTCCCAGTTGGCAGGGACCGGTGCAACCCCTATCCGTCCCACGCCCACCCCGGCGTGTATCTGACCCCAGGCCTGGGGTAGCCATTGCTGTAGGTACTCGGCCAGGGCAACGCTTTGGCTGGGAAGTACACCGACTTTCAGTAACCCGTGGACTTGGGTTGGCGGTAAGCTCAACAGGCGAGTGATGCGCATCCCCGTTTCCGGGTCTATTTCCTGCAGGTTGGCCTGCCCCCCTAGGGCCTGGCGCAGATAGGTTATTTGTTCCGTCACACTGATGGCCGTCCCCCGCAACTCCAACCATAAACTCAGGCGCGCCGGATACCCCAGCCGTTCCACGAGCGCTGCCGACACCAGATCACAGGCCGTCAGGGGCACGCCCGTGTCCAACACCCGCTGGCGTAGCTCGGCTAAATCCTCTTCCTGTAGCAGAAAACAACGGGTCACCGGCGGCAAGGGATACAGGCGCAAACTCACCTGGGTCAGGATGCCCAAAGTCCCCCAGGAGCCGGTTAGCAATTTCATCAGGTCATAGCCCGCCACGTTTTTCACCACCTGGCCCCCGGCTTTGACCAACACCCCGTCGGGCCGCACCCACTGCACCCCCAGCACCAGGTCCCGCACTCCCCCGTAGCGCTGGCGCCCCGGTCCCGCATCAGCGGTGGCCACAATTCCCCCCACCGTCGCCCGGTCGGGATACAGGGGTTGCACCGGCCACCACTGGTTGTGTTGGGCCAACAGGGCCTGTAAATCTGCCCAGCCCATCCCCGCCTCCACCGTCACCACCAAATCCGCCACCGCGTAGTCCACTAACCGGTTTAACCCGGCTAGGCTGACCACCTGCCCCGGCCCCGACCCGCCCCAGTGCGCCTTGCTGCCGCGCCCTCGGATTTGCAACGGTTGGCTGCCCGTCTGCCGCACCAGGTCAGCTAACTCCTCTACGGTTGCCGCTTCCATCCCTGCCCAATTGTGATGATTCTTTACATTATGGACCCAGTTATCCCCAACCGCAGGCCGGTTATCCCCAACTTATCCACAAACTAACCCCGGTTATCCACAACCCCCCACGCCCCGATCCCCCTTTCCGGCCCCACCTGTGGATAACTTTGAGTGTAAACAAACGTAACAAAAATCGCCCCGAAACCCCGTGTTCTCGTCAGGTGTAAAGAAATGTTACAGAACGGGTACGATGGGTGAATTTGACAGCCCGTCTGGCTTTCGGGTGAAATAAGCACAGGGGGGTGGGGAGTGCTGGCAAAATTTCTTAACAAATGTGGGGTACGTTATGACTGGTCGGGTGGTGGTCAAGGCAGAAATTCCGGTGGAGTTGCACGAGAGTTTGCAGGGGTATCTGGCGACCCATCCTGATTGGGACGTGGATCGGGTCTGCAGTGCGGCGTTGTCTCTGTTTTTGCTCCAGAACGCGGAGAGTGACCGGCGGGTGGCGCGGGTCTATCTGGATACCCTGTTTCGTGTGCCCCGCTAGAGGGGGTATAACTTAAGGTGAATAGCTGTCAGGGGGAGAACCCATGCTCCGATTCTTGGTCATGTCGCCGGGGGACGAGACGGAACAGTTGTGGTTGTTTCCCACCTACCGGAGTTTGAGCCAGGCGCCGGCCCAGGTGGATGTGGTGGTGGCCCCGGCGGTGGCATCCCTGTATGAACTGTGTCCGTGGGTAGCGCGGGTCCACACCTACACCTACGGCGGTCGCAACAGTTTGACGGAGTGGGTGAATCTACTGGGTGTGGTGCGGGACGGCTATTACGATGGGGTGCTGTTAACCCGGCCAAGTGGTAGCTTGAGCTTTTTACTCTGGTTGAGCGGGGTGCGGGAGCGGGTGGGGTTTGCCGGTCCGGGGCAACGCTGGCTCACCCAGGTGATTCCCCCTAAGCCGGATCAGTATCCCCCCGAGTACTACCACGACCTGGCCCAAGGGGTGGGGTTGTCGGTTCCCTGTGAACCCTTGGCGGTGCAAATCCCGGCGGCGGCTTTGTCCTGGGCGGAAACGCAACAGCAGCAGTTGGGGTTGCAGGGGGGCTATGTGCTCCTGGTGGTTGATGGGGCCTACCCCCACTGGGAGCAAGTGGCGGCGCAACTGCGGCAACAACAGCCCGATTTACCGGTGGTGGCTCTAGGGCAGGGGTTGGCCGAACTACCCGCCCTCACACCTGCCAATTGGGGCCAAACGGCGGCGCTGATGGCCGGTGCAACCCTGGTGGTGGTCAGCGAGGCGCAAATGGCGCGGATGCAACTGGCGGTGGCGGTGCAGACCCCCCTGGTGGCCCTCCTGTCGTCGCAGACACCCCGGCGGGTCTTACCCCCTTCGGACTTGTGTATTCTCCTCCAGGCGGCGCAACTGGCGGACATCAGTCCGGCCCAGGTACTCCAGGCACTCGGGAGCTAACCCTCATAGCGGGCCAGACGCAGTACGTACCAGGCATGGCCCAGGAGCCCCAGCCCCCACAGTCCCGTTACCCAGGGTAAGCGCGGCCAAGCTCCCGTCAGTTCGTGGCCAAACCACAGCCCGGAGTTGACTGCTGCAAACAGGGCCACGTGTACTGCCAGGTTCATGCGGTCCGCCAGGCGGCGATAGGCCGGGTCAGCCGGGTCAGGACGGCGGGACCAGCGAGGAGGCATCAGGACAAAGCGCGGGAAACCGTCTGCAAGGGGGGAAACTTGGGCAGGTCAATGTTCGGCGATGGCTGTGGTTTGGCAACCCCTCCCACCAGCGCCCCATACCGTTGGAGTTCGGTCTGCAGCCGCCGGTTTTCCTCCTGTAAACGACTGAGCTGTTCCTTAACGGGTGCTAGTCGAGCGTGGAACCGTCGCCGGTACAGTTCCGGTAAATCCCGCAGGACGGTTTCCAAATGCTGGTTGCGCTCCCGCTCCGCCTGAAGGGAACTGTGCATGTCCACTAGCTCCTGTTCCCGCTGCTGTAAACACTGCTGGCACCGGTGCAGCTCCCCCTGCAAGGTCTGCATCTGACTTTGCAAGGCGATAACCAAGGTTGTGTCAACCTGACGTTCCTGGCGCAGACGCTGGTACAACTCCCCCGACAATTGGCCGATCAGACACTCATACTGGTGAAAGCGTGCCTTAAGCCGTTGCAGTTCTTGGGTCTGGGCAGCCAGAGCCTGTTGTAGGGTTCGCTGTTGCAACCGCTCCGGCACAACCCGTTGAAACAATTCCTGCGAAAGCTGATGAATCAGCCGATAGCACTGTTCCAGCCTTTGCCGTAAGGTTTCGACATCCTCTACCAGAGAAGTGCTGGCCACCGAATCCTCACCCCATCCAATAATGGCCTGGCCTCAGTATAGCACCGGGGGGTGGGCTATGCAAATTAGTTGACCGTCGCCGGGGCCGTTTCCTTTTTCGGGGGAGGGGTCTGGGCAATGGTCAAAAATCGGATGACATCCTCGCTCAGGCGCATGGCCCGCTCAAAGGCCGCCACCGTATCACTCCGGCCGTAGTAATTCACCTGCACATACACCCCATCGGAAAACTTGCGAATCGGATAGGCCAAGCGCCGGCGCCCCCGGTTGAGAATCTGAATCTCCTCGCCGCCCAGTTCACTCAGGATATTTTTATATTTCTCAATCGCCTGCTGGGTCTGCTCGTCCCCCAAATCGGGGCGCAGGATGTACATCGTCTCGTAGTAGGGTTTGGGGCGAGCCGCCATAGTCAAGTGCCTGTCTCCTGGTCAAACAAGACGATTTACAATTATAGCAAATCAGGTCGGGGGTTAGTGCATGGGTACCTGGGTACGGGTGCAGGTGGGGGAGCAGGTGTGGTACGGCCAGCGGGATGAGCAGGGTTACGTGCAGGGCTGGAGTGATGCTCCCTGGGCTGGGGGACAAGGGACCGAGCAATGGTTTGCCCCCGATAGCTACCGCTTATTGGCTCCCACGGTGCCCAGCAAAATTGTGGCAGTCGGTCGCAATTACCGGGAACATGCGGCGGAGATGCAGGCCCCTGTGCCGGAAGAACCGGTGCTTTTCCTCAAGCCCCCCACCACGGTGATTGGGCCGGAGGACCCTATCTATTACCCGGCTATGAGTCAGCGGGTGGACTACGAGGGGGAATTGGCGGTGGTGATTGGCCGACCAGCTCGTCATCTCAACCCCGAGCAAGCCCTTTCAGCCATCTGGGGTTACACCATTGCCAACGATGTCACGGCCCGGGATTTGCAGCGACGGGATGGCCAATGGACCCGCAGCAAGGGCTTTGACACCTTTTGTCCCTTGGGTCCCCAAATCGTGCCCACCTTGTCAGCAGAAGCCCAATTGGAAACGCGGCTCAACGGGGAAAAGCGCCAGGCGGCTCGTCTGGTCGACATGGTGTTCTCGCCGGCTTTTTTGGTGAGCTTTATCAGCCAAGTCATGACCCTGCTCCCCGGGGATGTTGTCTTAACCGGCACGCCTGCTGGTATCGGTCCGATGCAACCGGGGGACACCGTAGCCATCAGCATTACTGGCATCGGCACGCTGACCAATTCCGTCGTGCTTGCTCCCAGGGCAGGACCCCCAACCTAGGTTGCCCAGTCAAAAGGGCAGGGTTGGTCCTGGGGAGAACAACGAAGCGGTTTATTGTTGGGCTAGGGCTGGTTAACCTGGGGGAGGCTAGGGCGGCACCCTGGCGAAGACAGGTGGGGAAGACGGCAGGAGCAGCAATGGGGCGACCGTTGGGAGATAGAGGGTTTGACCCCAGGGCCGGCTGGATACGGGTCAATCACTAATGGTGGCGATTAACCCGGCGGGTCAAATACAAAAATGGCTGACCCAGGGTGGAAGTCCAACTGCGCCGGGAGGGCAACCAATGGGTGGTTTACGCCATAGAACGGGAAAGTCGTAGGGTATCCTTGGTAAGCACTGGGGCGCCGCAAAAAAGGCTATAGTAGGTCAAGGAGCGCCTTCATTTCCGCCTCCAAGGAGTTTTTCCATGCGAACCTATTACTTTTTGCCCTGGTCACTGGCCCTGCCCTGGTGATGCTCTTGCCCTTAACCGCCCAGACTCAAACCCTTCCCACTGGCATCCGCTCTCAAGTCGTTGGCACCATCGTTGCTGAAGATTACAACCAACTGGTTCAGCAATACGGTCCCATCAAGTGCAGTCAAATTCAAGTCATGCTCCAGCCTCGCCCCGCCTCTACGGTTCTGGTTCCGCCGCCCGGCCAAAACACGACCCTATTCCCGATGGAATACCAAGAAAAAGTGACGACCACTGGTAATCATCTGGGGCTGGGCTGTAGGTATCAAATCGTGCTTCCCCCGGCCATCACGAAAAACCCTAGCGCCGGTGCCTATCTCTACGCCGTTATCCCCGATCCGAAGTACCAACAGGTGCTGTTTAATCCTGCGGGTTGGCAAAATCCCCTGACCTTCCCCATCGGTTTGCCCGTTCACCGCACCTTCCGCAATTTTGTTGCCAGGGATGGACTGATCAAATAGATATGCGCCTATGGGTTGGCCCATCACGTGATGACGGTAGGGCGGGCCATGCCGGTGTGGGTGCGTAACTCGGCGATGGAGTCGGCTATCTGAATCAACTCCGCCAGGGCCATTTGGGGGTCCAGGTTTTGGCGGGTGACATCCGGTTCATAGCGCTCCAGGTACACCCGCACAGTAGCTCCCTGGGTTCCGGTCCCAGAGAGCCGATAGATCACCCGCGACCCATCGGTAAACCTAAGGCGAATCCCTTGATGCTCGCTCAACGTGCCATCAATGGGGTCCTGGTAGGCAAAGTCGTCGGCGTGTTGTACCGTGTAACGGCCCCACGTCGTGCCCACCAATCCAGACAGTCGTTCCCGCAGACACTCCATCAAGGTATGAGCTCGCTCGCTTTCGACCCCCTCGTAGTCATGGCGGGAGTAATAGTGCCGCCCGTATTGCCGCCAGTGGTCCGTCACCAAATCGGCCACCGATCGGCCCGTCACCGCCAGGATATTCAGCCAAAACAGCACCGCCCACAGCCCGTCTTTTTCCCGCACGTGGTTCGAGCCGGTGCCAAAGCTCTCTTCGCCGCACAGGGTCACCTTGCCCGCATCCAGCAAATTCCCAAAAAACTTCCAGCCCGTCGGGGTTTCGTAGCAGGGGATGCCCAGTTTTTGCGCCACCCGGTCCACCGCTTGACTGGTAGGCATAGAGCGCGCCACCCCCGCCAAGCCCTGCCGATACCCCGGCACCAAGTGGGCATAGGCCGTCAGCAGGGCCAAACTGTCGCTGGGACTGACAAAAAACCGCCGCCCCAGGATCATATTCCGGTCCCCATCCCCATCCGATGCCGCCCCGAAATCCGGCCCATCCTCCTGAAACAGCCGGTCCACCAACTCCCGCGCGTACACCAGGTTGGGGTCGGGATGGATCCCCCCGAAATCTTCTAGGGGTGTGCCCCGGATTACCGTGCCCGCCGGCGCCCCCAGCATCTGCTCCAAAATGCGCTGGGCATAGGGACCCGTCACCGCATTCATGGCGTCAAAACACAGGCGAAACCGGCCGCCGGTGAGCAGGTCCCGCAACCGGTCGAAGTCAAACAACTGCTGCATCAACTGGGCATAATCCTCTACCGGGTCAATAATGTCCACCTGCATATTCCCTAGGCGCGTGGTTCCCAACCGGTCCAGGTCCAGGTCATTGGCCTCCAGGATGGTGTAAGCCTCGATGTGCTGGGTCTGTTCGTAGATGGCGTTGGTCACCTTTTCCGGCGCCGGACCCCCGTTGCTGGTGTTGAATTTCACGCCGAAATCCCCATCGGGTCCCCCCGGATTGTGGCTGGCCGACAGGATGATACCCCCCAGAGCACCGTATTTGCGAATCAAACAGGAAGCCGCCGGCGTAGACAGAATCCCCCCCTGGCCCACCAGCACCCGCCCGATGCCGTTGGCCGCACCCATTTTCAGGATGGTTTGCAGCGCCGGGCGGTTGTAGTAGCGGCCATCCCCCCCCAGCACCAGCGTTGCCCCCTGCCGCTCCGGCAAGGTGTTGAAAATCGCCTGGATGAAATTCTCCAAATAGTGGCGTTGCAAAAAGGTGGCCGTGGGCTTGCGCAACCCGGAGGTACCCGGTTTTTGGCCAGCAAACGGTTGGGTCAGGACCGTGCGGATGTTCATGGCTGCACCTGGCGTGGGGTATAACGGATTTCGTTGGGGCAGGGCCGACCGGCGGCAAAATCGCTGATGTTGGCAATGGTGGTGGCTGCAATCTCCGTCAGGGCCTCGCGGGTAAAAAACGCCTGGTGGGCCGTCACCACCACATTGGGAAAGGTCAACAGGCGCTCAAACAGGTCGTCCTGGATAATCTGGTCCGACAAATCCTGAAAAAACAGGTTTTCCTCCTCCTCGTACACATCCAGCCCCAGCGCCCCGATTTTCCCCGACTTTAAGCCGTCAATCATGGCCTTGGTATCTATCAACGCCCCCCGACTGACATTGATCAATATCACCCCCGGCTTCATCTTGTCGAGGGCCTGCTGGTCAATCAGGTGATAGGTCTCCGGCAGCAGCGGGCAGTGCAGGGAAATAATATCCGACTGGGCGTACAGCTCATCCAACGTCACGTAGCGAGCGTTGGGCAGTTGGGCAAAGCGTTCGTCGGGAAAAGGGTCATACCCCAAAATCCGGCAGCCAAACCCCTGGAGAATCTGGGCAAACACCAGGCCGATTTTCCCCGTGCCGATGACCCCCACCGTGCGAGCGTGCAAATCAAACCCCAGCAGCCCCTCCAGGGAAAAATTGCCCTCCCGCACCCGGTTGTAGGCCCGGTGGTACTTGCGGCTCAGGGTGAGAATTAACCCAATGGCGTGCTCGGCCACCGCGTAGGGGGAATAGACCGTCACCCGCACCACCGTGAGTCCCAACTCCGCCGCCGCCTGCAAATCCACATTGTTAAAACCCGTGCAGCGCAGGGCAATGAGTTTGACCCCCTGGCGATGGAGCAACGTCAGGGTTTCCCGGTCCAGCACGTCGTGGACAAAGACGCACACCCCCTGGGCATCCCCCGCCAAGGTAGCGGTACTGGCCTCTAGGCGCACGTCGTAATAGACTAGTTCGTGCCCCGCCTCCCGGTTAGCCGCATCTAAAAACTGCCGGTCGTAGGATTTGCTGCTAAACACCGCGACTTTCATGGCAGGTTATTTCCTCCTCCCTGTTGTGGTTAAAAAAAAGGGAAAGCCAGAGTCTGTAGCGGCCTTCCCCCTAGTTGCCCCCCCTCAGAACGGCCAGCGCCAGTTGGCAAATTCCGGCATGTCCGTCCCGTGTTCGTGGGCGTAGTTGCGGCAGTCAATTTGCATATTCAGGAATTTCTCCTTGGCGTGCGCCCCAGCCACCTGTAATTTGGGCACCCGGTCAATCACATCCATCGCCAGGGAGAACCGGTCAATGTTGTTGGCAATCGCCAGCTCCAAGGGGGTGTTGATGCTCCCCTTTTCCTTATAGCCCCGCACGTGCAAATTGCGGTGGTTATGGCGCCGGTAAGCCAAGCGGTGAATCAGCCAGGGATAGCCGTGGAAGTTGAAAATGATCGGCTTATCCAGGGTGAACAAACTGTCAAAATCCCGGTCGCTCATCCCGTGGGGGTGTTCGCTTTCCGGTTGCAGCCGAAACAGGTCCACCACGTTGATAAAGCGAATTTTCAAATCGGGAAACTCCTGGCGCAACAGGGCCGTGGCCGCCAGGGCCTCCTGGGTGGGAATGTCGCCGCAGCCTACCATCACCACATCCGGTTCGCTGCCCTGGTCGTTGCTGGCCCAGTCCCAAATGCCCAGACCCTTGGTGCAGTGGCGAATCGCCTCCTCCATGTTCATGTACTGCAGGTGCAACTGCTTGTCGCAGACAATCACGTTGACGTAGTTCTTGCTGCGCAGGCAGTGGTCGGCGCATGACAGTAGGGAGTTCACATCCGGCGGTAGGTAAATCCGCGTTACTTTAGAACTCTTGTTCACCACAATGTCCAGGAAACCCGGGTCCTGATGGGTAAACCCGTTGTGGTCCTGCCGCCAAACGGTGGAGGTAATTAGGATGTTCAGCGATGAAATGTCCTGGCGCCAGGGGATTTGGCTGCACATATCCAACCATTTGGCATGTTGGTTGAACATGGAATCGATCACATGGACAAAGGCCTCGTAGGTGGAGAAAAAGCCATGCCGTCCCGTGAGTAAATAACCCTCCAGCCAGCCTTCGAGGGTGTGTTCACTCAGATACTCCATCACCCGGCCATCCGGCGCCAGCTCCCCACCATCGGCGTCTTCCGGGAAATATTCCGCCAGCCAGCACTTTTTACTGGCTTCGTACACCGCATCCAGCTTATTGGAGGTGGTTTCGTCCGGCCCAAACACCCGGAAATTATGGGGGTTCAGGGCCATCACATCCCGTAGGAAAGCCCCCAGGGGTTTGGTGTTCATGGCCTCAATCGTGGCCGGCTTAGGGACCTGAATGGCGTACTTGGAATCCCGGAAATCGGGCATGCGCAAATCCCGCCGCAGGAGTCCTCCGTTGGCGTAGGGGGTCGAACCGAGGCGTTTGGTGCCACTGGGCGCGGCGGCCATGATGTCCGGTCGGGGTGCCCCCTGCTCGTCAAAGAGTTCCTCGGGCCGGTAGCTGCGCAGCCATTGCTCCAGAATACGCAGGTGTTCCGGGTTTTTCTTCACATCCGCCAGGGGCACCTGGTGGGAGCGCCAAAACCCCTCAATTTTGTGCCCCCCCACCTCCGCTGGGGCCGTCCATCCCTTGGGCGTGCGCAGGATGATCACGGGCCAACGGGGACGCACCGGCTGACTGGTGGAGCGAGCCTCCGCTTGGATCCGGTGGATTTCCGTGATGCAGTGGTCCAGGGTGGCGGCCATCGCCTGGTGCATGGTTTCTGGGTCCGACCCCTCCACAAAGTAGGGCGTGTACCCATAGCCCCGGAACAGGGCCTCCAATTCCTCGTGGCTGATGCGGGCCAGGACCGTCGGGTTGTTGATCTTGTACCCGTTCAGGTGCAGGATGGGCAGCACCGCCCCGTCCCGGCTGGGATTGATGAACTTGTTGGAGTGCCAGGCCGTCGCCAGGGGACCGGTTTCCGCTTCCCCATCCCCCACCAGGGCTACAGCGATCAGATTAGGGTTGTCGAATACGGCCCCGAAGGCATGGGAGAGGGAGTAGCCCAGTTCTCCCCCCTCATGGATGGAACCGGGGGTTTCCGGGGTGCAGTGGCTGCCGATGCCGCCGGGGAAGGAAAACTGCTTGAAAAACCGCCGCAGTCCCCGCTCATCCAGACTGCAATTGGGATAAAACTCGCTATAGCTCCCCTCCAGATAACAAGGCCCTAGGAAGCCCGGCGCCCCATGACCCGGCCCCACGATGTACACCATGTCCTGGTCAAACTTTTTGATCACCCGGTTGAGGTGGGTGTAAACAAAGGCAATGCCAGGGCTGGACCCCCAGTGGCCCAATAAACGATTTTTAATATGCTCAGGTTTGAGGGGTTGCCGCAGCAAGGGGTTGTCCTGCAGATAGATCATCCCCACCGCCAGATAATTGGCCGCCCGCCAGAAGGCGTGTAACTGATGGAGTTCCTCCGGTGATAGGGGCGTACCGCTAACAGTGGAACGGGCGGGACCAAAAGCGCTTAGCTCGTTGATATCGGGCTTGATCGGAGTGATAACCATAACGCCATTCCTCAAAGCGTTTTCTGCCAATGATTTTGCTTAACCGGCTACCGTTGTTAACACTCTAACCCTGCGTTCCTAGAAGGGCGGGATTAATTTAGATGGGTTTAAGGTTTTTCACCGCTTTACCAATGTACATCAACCGCAGATGGTCGTTGATTTGTACCCGCAAGGCTCCCCGGCGTGCCGCACCCCTGAGACCCCAAAACAGCAGTTGCCCCAGGGCTAGCCAGTCGCCCCCATTGGTCACGTCAAAACCCCGGTAGAGGATGTTTTGAAAACCGGCTTGTTGCAAAAACCGAGTGAGTTCGTCCGGCGTAATGAATTTACCCCAGTCATGAATCCCCTGAGGAATTTGCCGGAGGACATCTTCCAACAGCCAAATCATGACCACCTGGGATTCCCAGGTGCGGTTAATGGTGTCGAAAAAAAAGAGGCCCCCCGGTTGTAAGACACGGCTGCACTCCCGCACCACCTGGGCCACATCCTGCACGTGCTCTAGGACATCTACACAGACCACCACCTGAAACGTGGCGTCGGGATAGGGCAGGTCCTCCCCCCCCCCCACCCGATAGTCAATGGCCAAACCCTGGTGCCGGGCGTGTTCCCGAGCAATGGCTATCGAAGGGTCAGAGGGGTCCACGCCACTGACGATGGCTCCCCGCTGGGCCAGAAATTCGCAGGTCAGACCGCCGCCGCAGCCTACATCCAGCACCCGCACCCCCCGCCAATCCGGGAGAAATTGGTCGAAAAATTGAAAGCGGGCGGGGTTGAGGGCCGCCAGGATGTTTAGGGAACCGCCGGGTTGCCACCACTGGTCGGCGTGCCGGTTGTAGTAGGTCAAATCGTTGCGGGGCATGGGGCGAGATAATAAAGGGGGACGTCTTGACGATAGCAAGATGCTGGGGGTATTGGTGGCGCTGGCGGCATTGGTATGGTTGACCCTGGCCCTAGGACGGGGGCGTTTCTGGCGGGCAGACCAGGTGTTGCCCACCACGTTCCCTAACCTGCCCCAGTGGCCAGGTGTCGCTGTCTTGATTCCCGCTCGCAACGAAGCCGAAACTTTACCCCAAACCTTGCCCAGCCTCTGTCGGCAGGACTACGCCGGTCACCTGGAAATTTGGCTGATTGATGACCAGAGCGATGACGGGACGGCAACCATCGCCCGGGAAATCGCCCAGGCCAGCCGCTACCCCGTGCAAGTCATCGCCGGATCCCCCTTGCCGCCGAGCTGGTCCGGGAAACTCTGGGCGCTGGAGCAGGGTTGGCAAGCGATCCAACAGGGGCGGGATCAGTTTCAATACGTCCTCCTCACGGATGCCGATATTCGCCATGCCCCCGACAGCATCGCCCGTTTGGTAAGCAAAGCAGAAACCGATGGCCTGGGTTTGGTCTCCTGGATGGTGCGCCTGCGTTGCGAGTCCGGGTGGGACCGGCTGCTGATCCCGGCGTTTGTGTTCTTTTTCCAAAAACTCTACCCCTTTCCTTGGGTCAATGACCCCCAGCGTTCCACCGCTGCCGCTGCCGGTGGCTGTATCCTGATTCGCCGCGAGATTTTACACAAGCTGGGGGGATTCGCCAGTGTGCGGGACGCCCTGATCGATGACTGCACCCTGGCGCAACGGGTCAAAGCCCTAGGGGTTCCCCTGTGGCTGGGGTTGACTGACCAGACGGAGAGTGTGCGCCGCTACGGTTCCCTGACCCGTATTTGGCAGATGGTGGCCCGCACGGCGTTTACCCAACTGGGCTATTCCCCCTGGTGGCTCCTGGGCACGGTGCTGGGCATGGGACTGGTGTACCTGGGACCGCCGGTGGGCTGCCTGGGGGGTGCAGTGACGGGTAAGTGGGGCGTGGCTCTGCTGGGGTTGCTCACCTGGACGCTCATGGCTACCCTCTACGGCCCGACCTTGCGCCGGTACGACCTGCCCTGGACTTGGGGATTCACCCTACCCCTGGCCGCCGGACTCTATACCCTCATGACCCTGGATTCGGCCCGCCGACACTGGCAGGGACAGGGGGGCGCCTGGAAAGGCCGCGTTTACCCCAGGGGTAACTCCGGCTTGGTAGAATTCGGCGACTGACCGTTGACACGTAGGGCAGACACCCCATTCGGGTTCTCAACGGTTAGGACTGACGGACGGCACTGGCGAATGGTCCAGGTGATCCCTTCCGCCTGTTCCCCCAGCAAATCCTCTAAATAACCCGGCTGCGCCGCCTCCGCCTCCTCACGGGTGGCAAAAGGCCCAAAGTAGTACAGGCAGGGGGGACGCTCCGTGCGCATCTCCACCCACCAGGCCAAACCAACCCGCTCTAGCACCGCAATAAACAATTCCCGAAACGATTCCTTGAATCTCATGGCTCTGTCCCACCCATGACAACGCCAGCTGCCCAACCCCGAGCGTTTTACCTACGATTCTACCTAAAGTGATACTAAATTTTTGTAACTATTCTTAAACTTTTGTAGCGGGTCACGCCGGCTAAGCCAGGGATAGAGCCATATCTCAGTTGGATATATCAGAGATGGGGGTAATCAGGCGGGCGGGGCGGTGTTGGCGGCGGACTTCGTAGAGGGCCATGCCACAGGCGATGGCGGCGTTGAGGCTGGGGGTTTTACCCGCCAGGGGGATACCCAGGGAGACATCGCAGTGGCGGCG
Source organism: Gloeomargarita sp. SRBZ-1_bins_9 (assembly GCA_039794565.1). Classification (NCBI taxonomy): domain Bacteria; kingdom Bacillati; phylum Cyanobacteriota; class Cyanophyceae; order Gloeomargaritales; family Gloeomargaritaceae; genus Gloeomargarita; species Gloeomargarita sp. SRBZ-1_bins_9. The sequence continues at coordinate 16,369 of JAUQVX010000006.1, forward strand.
CAGATTCAAGGTCAAGCCAGCCCCTTCTGAACCCACTGCTAGGGCCACCGCCTGGGCGAATTGCACCTCATACAGGGGGGTCGGGGCCTCCGGCACCAGGGCGTAGGTCCAAAACCCAGCGGCTTTCAGGTCTTCCAAGGCCCGGGTCAGGTTCACCACCCGCACGACCGGTAGATGGCTAAGGGCGCCAGCAGCTACCTTGGCAACCGTGCTGGTAACCCCCACACACCGCCGTTGGGGAATAATCACGCCCTGACCACCCATGGCTTCCGTGGTGCGGATGATCGCCCCTAAGTTTTGCGGGTCCATGATGCCCTCGGCCAGGACGACCAGGGGGTGTGGGTGGGGGCGAATGTGCTCCAGAAATTGTCCTAAATCCCAGTAGCGGTAGGGGCTGACCTGGGCTACTACCCCCTGATGGTTGGCACCGTGGGTGAGCTGGTCGAGGCGGTTGGCATCCACCTGGTCGATCACCGTGCCCCGCGCTTGCGCCTGGCTGAGTAGGGGTTGAAAGCGGGGATGATAGCGTAGTTGGGGGAGAATCCACACCCGGTTCAGGGGTTGGTTTTGCTCAAGCGCCGTCAAGACCGTGTGCCGCCCATAGATATAATCCGGGAGTTCCGGCGGTGGTCGTTTCTCGGGGCGCCGTTTGGGTTTGGGGGGAGGCGTCACCATAAACGGATACAAATACAAAAAAGCGCCAAATCTATTAATGTATAGCGAAAATGACACGTTTGCCAGGCAGGAGGGGCCAGGGGTGTCGCGCCACGATCCGGTTTGTTTTGCCCAACTATCTCCAGGGATTCAAGTTATAGAATGGCGGGCAGGATGCGCGTAGGGTGGTGATGAAGGTTTATTTGGTGGGGGCCGGGCCGGGGGACCCGGAGTTGCTGACGGTGCGGGCGATGCGGCTGATTCAGCGGGCGGATGTGCTGGTGTATGCCGATTCCCTGATTCCGCCGGCGATTGTGGCTTTGGCCCGGCCCGACTGTGAACGTATCCCCACCAAAAGCTTGACGCTTGAGACGTTGGTTCCCCTGATGGTGGAGCGGGCCAAAGCGGGGCGATTAGTCGTGCGCCTGCATTCGGGGGATGTGAGTATCTACAGCGCCATAGTGGAACAAATCCAGGAGTTGCAGCAGGCGGGGGTGGCGGTGGAAATCGTGCCGGGGATTGGGTCGTTGCAACTGGCGGCAGCCCGTTTGCAGACCGAATGGACCCTGCCAGGGGTGGTACAGACTGTGATCCTCACCCGGGCGCCGGGGGTGACCCCCATGCCGGAGAACTTGGCGGACCTAGCGGCCCATCGCGCCACCTTAGCCCTATACCTAAGTGCCCGCTGGGTGGACCAAGCGCAGGCGGAATTACAAAAACACTATCCCTCGGAAACCCTGGTGATGGTGGGGCATTGCTTGGGGTGGCCCCAGGAGCGCCTCTGGCTGGTACCGCTGGCGGAAATGGCGGCCCTTACCCAGCAGGAGCGGCTCACCCGCACGACGTTATATGTCATCAGTCCCGTCCTGGGGGCTGCGGCGAGTCGTTCCTGTTTGTATCACCCCCAGCACCGCCATTTGTTCCGGCCTTAGTCGTCCAGGTCGTCGAGCAGTTGGGCTTCTAGCCGCGGGCCGATACGGGCCATTTCCTCCGCCGACAGGGGTTCCGGCTGACCGTCGCTGTTGAGGCGGGCGAAAAATAGCAGCGGTTCAATGGGGGTGTACACCCCGTAGCGGCGACCCTCGTAGTAGAAAACCCCCAGTTCCTGAAACTCCTCGGATTCGATTTCCCCGTCCTGGTTTTCGTAGTCCAAAAATAGGGTTTCTGTCTCCTGCAGTTGGGGCAGTTCCCCCTGGGCGGTCAGGGTGAGGGCCGTATCCAGGAGCTTGAGATTCTGTTCCGCCAGAATGTCCCGAGCGATGGGGAAAATTTTGGCTAGTTCCTCCTCGTCCAGGTCCAGGAGGGTGTCTTCCGCCTCGTTCCAGGCGAACAATTCCACCGGGGTATCCACGGGCAACAGCAGGAGATAGGGACGTTCGTCCACCTCCAGGGTGCGGTCCACATAACACGCCAGGGACCGGCCCTGGTCATCCACCAGAACCACCTGCGCCGGGATGTCAAAGCGATGTTGGGAATTGCGACCCATAGGTTTCTCCAGAACGACAGACATGGGGTTGTTGGCTCAGCCACTGTTGGAGGATGAGGATGGCCGCCTGCTGGTCCAGCGCCGCCCGATAGTCCCTTTCCGACCGAAAGCGCCGCCGGTCCAGTTGCTGCGCCGCTGCCCAAGACGTGAGGACCTCATCGACGTAAACGACCGGCAGTCCCAGATACTGCCCCAAGTAATCCCCCCGTTTCTGGGTAAATCGGGTTTGGGGGCTGGCACGACCATCGGGATAGCGGGGCAGCCCCACCACCAACACCTGAGGACGTCGCTGTTGGACCAAACGGGCCAGTTCCTGGGGAGCTGTCGGCCACGTCAGCGTCGGCAAACCCGTCACCACTAAGCCGGTGGGGTCGTTGATGGCTACCCCAATCCGTTTGCGACCAATATCCAGACCCAAACCAACAACCATGCCGATTGGTCTCTTAGGGTCATTGTGCCATGTTCCGGTCCCCCCCAAACGAGTCCCGTTGGGTCAGGGGCACCGGTTGCAAACGGGGTAAGACTTCCGCCAGGCCCGGCAGTTCCTGGAACGAAAATTTGGCCTCCCGCAATTTGTGCCACACCGACCGACACATCCACAGGGTTTCCCCCTGGGGCACGGCCCCCGCCCAGCGAAAACAGGCCTCCCGCTCCGGTTGGTAGTCCATACAGGCCAAGCGCAAACCCGGTTCCGGTGCCACCAACCGCGTCATATGGGTTAGTAACTGGGGATAAAGCCAGGTGTAGGCTGGATGTACCGTCAACTCCACCGGGTGGGGCTGGGTGGCCTGAGGGTCAAACCAGAGACAGAAATAGCCAATGGCGGCTTGGCGCTGGGGTTCAAACACATAGCCCTGAATCGGTCGCGCCTTCCCCCGCCAGGCCCGCCAGCGATACCACAAGGTTTGCCATAGGGGAACAGCAAAGTCCTGGGGATGCCGGTCAAACACCTGACGCACCAACGGCGGCATGGCCACGGTATCCAACTGGTAACGCAAATAGGCGTCCCGCTGCCCTACCGGACTCAAAGGTGGCGCCTCCAAGCTGGACCGGGCCAGGGCCGTCAGGGCTTCCCCGTGCAGGTGCCAGTAGGTGCAATGGGCCAGGGGTTGAAATCCGTTTTGCCGGTACAAGGACAACTTATCCTGATCGGGGGTCGGTACCTCCAGAACCCAGGTGCGGGCCTCCAATACGGTTTCCAAGGCATAGCGCAACAGTTGTGACCCCACCTCCGGCGTCAGGTTACTGACCCATTTGACCTGCCAGGTGCTACGGCTGCGGTTAAAGGGCGCCACCTGAATGGCTCCGACCACCTGGTTATCAGCAACCGCCAGCCAGATATGGCCCTGCCGGTCAACCGGGCCACCATCCCCCCTAGAGGTCTGTATCCAATGCCGTTCCTGGGGGGAGTGGGGGGGACGAATCGTCAGCATCATCAGTAGGGTTCGGGTTGAGGTCGCCAGCCATCGGACGAATCAATAACAGGGGTGTCTGCTCATCCGCATTCCCGGCGGGGTTATCCACCAGCACTTGGGTCAGAAACTCCCGGTCCACATCGGCTGTCGCTGCCACTATTCTAACCGCTTTCAGGTCATTGACATCGACGATGGCCGCTGCCAGTCCGGTCTGCTCCCGAATCTCCTCCACCACCGTTTGCGGTCGCGCCGGTCCCAGGACGATGAACTGGTCATAGGGAGGCAACGTGCCCGTTACATCATCAATCAAGGCCGCTTGTTCCCCCGCCAACTGGTAAAACACCCCCGGTCGGCCCAGCAGCTTGGCCATAGCTCCCACCACAAACGCCCCCACCACCCGCGGCCAGCCCACCAGGTCGATCAGTGTCTGCATGCCACAGGCGGTCGCCAGGCTAGAAGTGGGTAAAAAAAAGGTACACAAACGCCTGGCCCACCAACCCGGTTGCACCTGCCGCGGATGCCGCCACCGCCCCTGCATGATGGCCACCGGCGTCTCGCCGAAAACCACTATATCGCCGGGCAAGGCATGGGGCAGGGCATACCGTTTCACCACCCCCACCGGGTCGTCGGCATGGGTCAGCAGGTGGGTCTGAATGAGCAGAATTTCTGCCAGTCCGGGCACATGGCGACTAGGGATGGTGCGGCTAGGGTCGGGAAAGGCCAGGGGTAAAATCACATGCTGCTGCTGGGGTAACCAGCCGGCGGGTCCATAGCTGACGTAATCGAAACACAACCAGGCCGCCTGTAACCCCTGTAGATCGGGTCCTTGGATGTCCAGCACCACCTCCATCCCCACCCGTTGGCGGGTTTTGATGATGCGGGCGCGCCAATAACCATCCGGTCGCGTGGGTGCCTCGGGATGGTGGGAAAGCAATTGGGTGGTCACCCGAATATCAGAGATGTCCTGGCGGGAGAGCAATTGCACCTGCACCCGGCACTCCGGCACCATGACCTCGTAGCGGCTGCTTGGGTTGACCCACTCCAAATGCCCGCGCCAGCGATAGTGGTCCCTCGCCTGGACCTCCATCTGCCAGTAGCCCCGGGTCAGGTGCAGGGGATTCTGGGAACGGCGTCGCCACCAACGGTCAAGCCACCAGACCGCCCCCGTCCATAGCAGCAGCCAAAATCCAACGCGCAGCAAAACCGCAACCCCTTGCCTATCCGGCATTTTAACCCTAGACCCGCTCCAACAAGGGTGCGGCTGTTCCACCCTGGGCTTCGGAAGTCTCCTGCTCCGAAGGCGGCACCACCTGCCAGAACTGGGGCAGATAACGCTCCCACTGGGCCAGGATGTGTTCGGCCTTGCGGCTGCCGGTACGCTCGTAATAGGCGCTAATTAAACCGCGCAACTGACGTTCCCCCGCTGGGCTAGTCACCCGCTGAATCCGGACAATCTCCAGGTTCACCCTAGCGGGAAAATCCCCCGTTTCATCCAGGAAGTAGGCCAGTCCACCCGTCATGCCCGCCGCCACATTCCGGCCCACCGGTCCCAGCACCACCACCACCCCGCCGGTCATGTACTCGCAGCAGTGGTCACCGGTCCCCTCCACCACCGCCTGGGCTAAGGAATTGCGCACGGCAAAGCGCTCCCCCGCCCGACCGTAGGCAAACAAACGCCCACCCGTAGCGCCATACAGACAGGTATTGCCAATAATCACCTGCTCGCTGGGGTCGCAGGCCAACTCTGGCTCCGGCACCACAATAATTTCGCCCCCGTGCATCCCCTTGCCCACATAGTCGTTGGCCTCCCCCGTCAGCTGCAGCGTCATCCCTGGCAGATTAAACGCCCCAAAGCTCTGGCCAGCGCTGCCCCGGAATCGCAACGTGATTTGCCCTTGGAACCCATCATCCCCATGCAGGCGAGCAATCTCCCCGGCGATCCGCGCCCCCACACTCCGGTCCGTATTGCGAACAGGAAGCGTCAGCGTCACCCGGCCATGGTGGCGAATCGCCTGCTGCAGTTCCGGGCGCGCCAGCAGTTCGTCGTCCAAAACCGGGCCGTTGCTGTGCACCGGTTCATGGTGGAGCCAGGAGCGGTTCGTGCGCGTATCCGGCAATTGCGTCATTACCGCCGTAGTGACCCCCTGGGTTTTGGCCAGCTTCACCCCCTTGGGTTGCAACAAATCCGCCCGTCCCACGATGTCCGCCAGGGAACGATACCCCATCTGGGCCAAAATTCCCCGCACCTCCTCGGCGACAAACAAAAAGAAATTCACCACGTGCTCGGGTACACCGGGGAAACGCGCCCGCAGGTCCTCCCGCTGGGTAGCCACCCCCACCGGGCAGTTATTGGTGTGACAGACCCGGGCCATGATACAGCCGGCAGCAATCATCGCCACCGACCCAAACCCAAACTCCTCCGCCCCCATGAGCGCCCCCATCACCACGTCCCAGCCAGTTTTGAGACCCCCATCCACCCGCAGGATTACCCGGTCCCGCAGGCGATTGGTCAAAAGCACCCGGTGCACCTCCGTCAATCCCAACTCCCAGGGCGTCCCCGCATGCTTGATGGAACTCAAGGGCGACGCGCCCGTGCCCCCATCGTGCCCGGAAATCTGGATCACATCCGCATTGGCCTTGGCTACCCCCGCCGCCACCGTACCGATGCCGATTTCCGCCACCAGTTTCACCGACACCTGGGCGCGGGGATTCACCTGGTGCAGGTCAAAGATCAACTGGGCCAAGTCCTCGATGGAGTAGATGTCATGGTGGGGCGGCGGGGAAATCAAAGGCACCCCCGGCTTAGAGCGACGCAGCATGGCGATATAGGGGCTGACCTTTTTCCCCGGCAACTGGCCCCCTTCCCCCGGCTTGGCCCCCTGGGCAATTTTGATTTCGATTTGTTGGGCCTGGATGAGATACTCCGGCGTCACCCCAAACCGCCCGGATGCCACCTGCTTAATCGCCGAGCTGGCCGTATCCCCTTGGCGCAAACCCTTGAGATGGGGTAGCGTCGGCGAGTGGCCCGTTTCGTCCACATCCATCAGCACCCGGAACCGCACCGGGTCTTCCCCCCCTTCCCCGGAGTTGGACTTACCCCCCAAGCGATTCATGGCAATCGCCAGCACCTCGTGGGCCTCCCGCGACAGCGCCCCCAGGGACATCCCCCCCGTGCAAAAGCGAGTGACAATGGCGCTGGCGGGTTCCACCTCCTCCAGGGGAATCGGCGAGCGGTCACTGACAATGGTGAGCAAATCCCGGGGGGCCGTGGGGGGCCGGTTCTCCAGCAACTGCAAATAGGCAGCAAAGTCCTCCGCCCGACCGGAGCGCACCGCCTTGTGCAGCAACTTGGCCATCTCCGGCGAATTCAGGTGGTATTCTCCCCGGGGCCGGGCCTGGATAAACCCCAGATTTTCCAAGCGCTTGTGGGTCAGCTCCGGGAACGCCTGCCGGTGGAATTGCAGAATTTCTTGGGTCAGCTCCGCCAGGTTCAATCCCCCCAACTGGGAAACCGTCCCCCGAAAGGCCAGGTCCACCACCTCCGGCCCTAGCCCCACAATCTCAAAAATCTGCGCCCCGTGGTAGCTGGCCAGCAGAGAAATCCCCATTTTCGACAGGATTTTCAGCAACCCCGCCTCCACCGCCGCCCGGTAATTGGCCTGGGCCTGGGTCACCGTACAGGGCGTCACCTTCCCTTGCTGCATCAACGTCTGGGTCTTGGGGTCATGCCACCAGTGGCGCACCGTCTCCCAGACCAAATAGGGACACACCGCGCTGGCCCCATAGCCAATCAAACAGGCGAAATGGTGCGTACTCCAGCACTGGGCCGTCTCCACCACCAAGGACACCCGCAGCCGCAACCCCTGGGCGATTAAGTGGTGATGCACCGCCCCAACCGCCAACAAAGGGGGAATCCAAGTGCGATTCGCTGTCAAGGGTTCCACCCGGTCGCTCAGCACCAGAATCTCTACCCCCTGCTGCACCGCTTGGGCCGCCTGGTCACAGAGCGCATGCACCGCCTGCTTTAGGGCCTCCGGTTCCGTGCAGTCAAACAACGTGCTCAGCGTCGCCGTGCCAAAGCCACTGGTGTACAGCTGTTGCAACTCCTGTTCGTTAAGCACTGGCGAGCGCAGCCACAGTTGGCGGGCATCCTCCGGGCGCACCTGCAACAGATTCCCCCGCCGCCCCAGCCCCATTTCCAGGGACATCACCAGACTTTCCCGCAGGGGGTCAATCGCCGGATTCGTCACCTGGGCAAACCGCTGCTTGAAGTAGTCATAGAGCAAATGGGGCTTATCCGAGAACACCGCCAGGGGCGCATCATCCCCCATGCAAAAGGTGGGTTCTTTCCCCGTGCTGGCCATCGGCTCAATGATCATCTCCACATCTTCCGCCGTGTAGCCGAAGGCCGTCTGGTGACGCAACAGCGCCTCTGCCTCCCAGGTGCAAGCCTCGTTAAAAGGCTGTGGCTCCAGATAGCGCCGGTACTGCTTGACCCACACCCCGTAGGGCTGTTGCCGGGCCACCCGCTGCTTGATGGTCCAGTTAGTGAGCAACTCTCCCTTCACCAAATCCACCGCCAGCATTTGTCCTGGCCCCAGGCGTCCTTTGGCCACCACCTGCTGGGGGGGCACCTCCACTACCCCCGCCTCCGACGCCAAAATCACCCAATCGTCCTGGGTCAACACATAGCGAGCCGGGCGCAGCCCATTGCGGTCCAGCGTCGCCCCCACCACCTGCCCATCGCTAAAGACCACCAATGCCGGTCCATCCCACGGCTCCTGCACCCCCGCGTAGAACTCGTAGAAATCCACCACCTCCGGGTAGGCTGCCAACTCCGGCTGGTGCCGATAGGCCTCCGGAATCAGCAGCATCATCGCCTCCAGGGGACTCCGCCCGGCGCGCACCAGCAACTCCAGACTGCTATCGAGATTGGCGGAATCACTCTTTTGGCAATCCACCACCGGGCGCAAATCCTCCAGCCGCCCCTCCCAGGCTGGATGGCCAAAGCTACTTTCCCGGGCCGCCATCCAGTTGATATTCCCCAGCAGTGTATTGATTTCCCCGTTGTGCCCCAAAAACCGCATCGGCTGGGCCAGGGGCCATTTGGGCATGGTGTTGGTGCTAAAACGCCGGTGATAGATAGCAAAGGCGCTCTGGTAACGTTCATCCCGCAAATCCCGGTAGAACTCCCCCAGCACCGCCGCGCGCACCATCCCCTTATAGACCACCGTGCGGCCCGAGAGCGAGCAAATATACAGCTCCTGACCCCAGGGCTGTTGCGCCGCCTGCCGCTCCAGACGTTTACGGGCCAAATACAACCGTTGCTCCAGTTCCTCCCCCTGCCACCTGGGATGCGTCACCACCACCTGGGCAATCGCCGGGCAATTTTCGTGGGCTTGTACCCCTAGCACCTGTGGGCGCACCGGCACCTCCCGCCAGCCCAGGACCGTAAACCCTTCCGCCTGTAACCCCTGGGTGATCCAGGTTTGGGCCGCTGTCACCGCCTCCGGGGGCAAAAACACCATCCCCAAGCCCGTGCGCCCCGGCACCAGCGGCGGCAACCCCAATCCTTCCGCCCACGCCTGCAGCAGACCCCAGGGCAGTCCCGTCATCAACCCGGCCCCGTCCCCCGAATCCCGGTCAGCGCTGCATCCCCCCCGGTGTTCCAGGCAGGTCAAGGCCGCCAGCGCCTGGGTCACCACCGCATGACTCACCCGCCCCCGCCGGTCAGCAATAAAACCCACCCCACAAGCATCCCGTTCATCAGTCAACCAAGGCCAAGGGGAATTGCGCATAGGACACCCGAGTAGAACGTCAAAGAAGTGCTACCCCGCCGGCGTCATCCCCCCCGATGACTCAACCCGTCGCTATCTGGTGGACGCCAATGCTGAAGTCAGCCGGCTAACACTCCATCCCCACCGTACGCCGTTTCCGGCCAGGTGCAGCATCCCCTATTATAGTGGTTCCCGGCCAATCCCTAATGGTATCTTCTATCGCCGTTGCAGCTCATCAATCAGTACGGCCACCACGGCGGCAAACAGGGTGATGGCCAAGGCCACTGCCGGATGTTGTCCCCGAGCTACCGCCAGGGAAGTTGCCACCCCTGCGCCCAAACCCGCCGTTATCAGGGCCGTCGGCCAATCCCGTTGCTCTGGACTGTACATTGCCACTGCCTATCCCTAACCAGACAATGGCTAAAGGTAGCACCAGAGCCCCCCTTATCCCTCCATCTGCGCAATCAAACGTTAGAGAAACAGCTGTCCCCTTCACAAAATTTCAGAGTCCGGTGACCGGTTGGGCGTACCAGCCCTTGCTCACGTCCCCCCGACGCCCGCCGTCGCCCCCCATCAGAATCACCCGGTTGAGCACGTGGATCACCCCGTTATCCGCCAAGATGTCTGCCGCTAGGACCGTCGCGTTCTTGACCTCAAACTCATCCCCCTGCCGGTAGATGGGAATGAGCGACCCCTCTAGAGACTGCAAATAATCCCTATCCCGCAAATCCGCCTTGGTATAACGCCCCGGCACCACGTGGTATTTGAGAATGCGGGCCAACTGGGGGGGATTTTGCACCAGCGTCGTCACCGTCCCCGGCGGCAGGGCCGCAAAGGCCTCATCGTTAGGGGCAAACACCGTAAAAGGCCCCGGACTTTTGAGCGCCTCCACCAGACCCGCCGCCTGCACCGCCGCCACCAGCGTCTGGAACGACCCAGCGCTCACCGCAATATCCACAATATCCGCCATGGTCAGGGGGAAATATCAACTTGCTTGCATTATAAAGCCAGTCCGGCTACTGGGGGGGATTTTTCATCTGGTCGCGCCATTCCTGGAGTTGCTGGGCCACCACCTGCTGACCCCCCAAGCCAAAAGCAATGGCAATCGCCACCGCTATCGCCCCAAACAACAACCCAAACGCCAAGTTGACAATATCAGCGGCGATCCCCATCTGCCGTAGCGCCATTGCCCCCACCAGCGCCAACGTGGCAATCCGCGCCCCCTGGGCCAGGAACCGTGCCTGGGGAGTTCCCGCCTGGGCAATCAACCGAAACATGGCGTTGGCCGCATATATCCCCACCGCCAGCACCAGTAGCCCCACCAGTACCTGGCCAAAAATCACCAACAACCCCGTCGCCACCGCCGTCAGGGTGGGAATTTCCAGCACCTCCACCGCCGCGATGACCCCCAACTGCATCACACCCCCCAGGACGATAAACCCAGCCACCTGGGACGGTGTTTGCTGCATCTGGGCCGGTGCCGGCAGCCCTAGCCATGTCAACACCTGGTCAAATCCTGCCCGCGTCAACACCCCCGTGATCATTTCCCCCAGCAACCGCCCGCCAACGTAGGCCGCCAGCAGAATCAAACCCGCCGTAAACACCCGGGGCAAGGCCATCAAAAACATATTCAGCATTGCCACCGCCGGCCGAGAAATGGCCTGAATCTCCAGGGCCTCCAGCGCTGCCACAATGGTGGGAATCCACACCAGGATATACACCAGTCCGCCGCCGACCTGGGACACCCGCACCTGTTCGCCCAGACCCAACCGCTGCCCCAGGGGGTCTGCCCCAAGCGTCGTCAGCAGATTCACCGTCATCGTCCGCAGCACCCGGGCCACCAGCCAGCCCACCAGCCCGATCAACACCGCCTTGAAAATCCGGGGCAAAGCCGCTAGCAATTCATTCACCAGGTTTTGCACCGGCTGAAGCGGCCCTTGCAGTTGCAGCGTATCCAGGATCAAAGGCAGGAAAAACAGCCACACCAACCAATAGAGCACTGTCCCCACCAGTTCTCCCACCGTCACCGGCGGTGCTTCTGGTGTTGGGCGGGGTAACTCCAGGGGTTGGTCCAGTTGCAGCGACTGGGATAACCGCACCACCACCAGCTTGGTCACCGTCGCCACCCCCCAAGCCAGCACCGCCACAATCAACCCGCCAATGATTCGTGGCACATAGGCAAAGATTTCATTGAGCAACTGGGCCAGGGGTTGGGAGATGCCCGACAGTCGCAGGACATCCAAAGCCCCCACCACCCCCAAAAGCAGCACCACCCAAAAGACAATTAATCCCAGCCATTTACCTACAGAAATAGTTGGTTCAGATGTGCCGGACACCAGTTGGGAAAGACGGTCATCTATGCCTGTGCGCTTTAAAGTAGATCGACTAAATTCTGCCAGGAGCGATGCCGCAATCCAAGCAACAATAAATATCCCTAAGGCCCCCAGCAGGTTGAACAAAAATGGAACCAAGCGATCCAGGTTCAAATTAATCCAACGTCCAGTCTCTTGCGTGACTTGGGCCAAGTCCAGTGTCCAAGTCGCCATCACCGCCATACCCTCACCCCCCTATCATTTGGTGTCAGGCTGTCTTCCCAAGGAAACACTGCCGATCCTACCATTGCGTCGCAAGGGCACGAGACTGGTTAAACAATTTTTCAATTTTTTGGCTTTTATTTGGCCGCTGGCGTGTTGACTCCCCATGACCTGCCCAAGGCGATAGAGTGAAAGTAAAAAAAATGGAACTCATTGCCAACACCGATGTTGCACTGTTTGGCGCCTGAACTCATCCAGCGCATGGCGGCAGGAGAAGTCATCGATGCGCCGGTAGCGGTGGTGCGGGAGTTGGTGGAAAACGCCATTGATGCGGGAGCAACCCATTTACACCTCCAGGTCACCCCGGAGCAGATTCGCCTAGCCGACAACGGTCAGGGAATGGCCCTCGAGGCGCTTACCTTGGCTGCCCGCCCCTATACCACCAGCAAAATCTGTACTGCCGAGGACCTCAACCGGATTCAAACCCTGGGGTTTCGAGGACAGGCCCTTTACAGCCTGGCGCAACTGGGGCGTTTGACCATTGCCAGCCGCTGGGCCGGTGAACCGCAGGGGTGGCAGGTGCAGTACGACCACCAAGGGCAGGTGCAACGCCAACAAATGGTTCCCCTAGCGCCGGGGACGGTGGTAACGGTGAGGGATTTATTTGCCGATTGGCCCCAGCGTCGAGCAGCACTTCCCAGTTGGCCCCAGCAGGTGCGGCACATCCAGCTTTGGATTCAGCAGGCTGCTTTGTGTCACCCGCACATCACCTGGCAGGTAGAAATAGCGGGCAAGCGCTGGCATCTGTGGCCGGGTACGCTGCCGGATCGTTTGGCCCAGGTGTGGCCGCCACTGGAACCGTCGCTGGTGCGCTTGGCCCAATACCAGGGCCTGACGGTGGCCCTAGCCCTGCCGGACCAGTATCACCGTCCCCGTCCCGACCGGGTGTGGCTGGCGGTTAATGGGCGGTGCGTTGACCTACCCGAACTCAGCACGACCCTTATCCACCATTTCCAGCGCCTGTTGCCCCGGGGCCGCTTTCCCGCTTTATTTGTCCATCTCCAGGTGCCGCCGGAGCAGGTGGACTGGCACCGCCATCCCGCCAAAACTCAGGTGTATCTCCAGGACCTGGAGCACTGGCAAGCCCAACTCCTGCACCTGTGCGAGAGCTGTTTGCAAACAACGCCGCCTCCTAAGGCCGACTACCCCAAGGTCAAAAAACTGTTCCAGGTGGCGGAAACCAACGCCCGCTACAGTGCTCGTCCGACCTTGAAGGCCCTAGCCCAGTTGCACCGCACCTACATCCTGGCGGAGCACCCCAGCGGGTTATGGCTGGTGGAGCAGCACATCGCCCACGAACGGGTCCTATACGAGCAGTTGCAGCAGGGATGGAGCTTGGTAGCCCTGGACAGTCCGGTCATTTTGTCCCAGCTCACACCAGAGCAAGTCAACCGCTTGAGGGAGTACGGTTTGGCGCCGGAACCCTTTGGTCCCCAGCAGTGGGCTGTGCGGCACATGCCCCAGGTGCTGTTGGAACGGCCGGACGAGTGGGTGGCTGCTCTGATGACCCTGAGCCGGATAGCCGACCGGGAGCAAGCCACAGTGGATTTGGCCTGTCGCAGCGCCCTGCGCAACGGCACCCCCTTGACCCTAGCCCAGATGCAGGCGTTGTTGGACCAGTGGCAGACCACCCGCTATCCCCGCACCTGTCCCCACGGTCGCCCCATTTATCTCCCGTTGGCGGAGACCCAACTGGCCCGGCTCTTTCGCCGACACTGGGTCGTGGGCAAAAGCTACGGCATCTGAGGGGCGCCGCTGGTGAAATCCTCGACGTTGGCGTAGATGGGTAGGATTTTGTCCAAGGCGGTCATGATCAGCAGATTGAGTACCAGAGGGCGCGGGGCAATCAACCCCATCTGGCCCCCCAGTTGCCGCACGTGCTTATGGCAGGCCACCAGGGCGCCTAAACCGGCGCTGTCGAGAAATTCCACCCGCGACAGGTCAATGCCCAGATAACAGGCCCGCCCGGCTACTGCTTGCTCATACTGCTGCTTGAAGGAACTGACTTGGGTGCTATCGAAGCGAGTGATAGGTAGGGTCAGGACCGTCTCGCCAAAGGTCTCTTGGGTAGTGGGCGTGAGAATGACCAGTTCCATAAAAAGTTAGGTGTCAACGCACTTTTCCTAACCTAGCCGGTCGTTATACTGAAGGCAAAGCGCTACGTCGTCCCGGCGATGAAACAACGGGTTACCTTGACCTTCCCGCGCCAGATGGTGCACATGCCCATTACTTACCGGCTGGCCAAGGATTTTAACATTGCTGCCAATATCATCCGGGCGCAGGTGGCTCCCAACCAGGTGGGCAAGCTGGTGGTGGAACTGTCGGGGGATATGGACCAAATGGCAGCGGCCTTGGAATGGCTCCAGGACAGCGGCATCGAGGTGGTCCAGAGTAGCCGAGAGATTCTCATTGACACGGACAAGTGCATTGACTGTGGGCTGTGTACGGGGGTGTGCCCTACGCAGGCCCTGGCGTTAGACCGGCAATTCCGGTTGACCTTTACCCGCAGCCGCTGCATCGTCTGTGAACAGTGCATTCCCGCCTGTCCCGTCGCCGCCATTACCACCAACCTGTGACTGCCTGTCAAGTGCTTGCCAAGCCGAACGAAACGTTGTTTAATACCTGATTAAGGTACTTCGATACCGAGTACAACGTCGTTGCGGCTTTCCAAACTAAGCTCCCTTAAAAATTAGTACAACTGTTTCGTTTACGGGTAATTCCGGCTATGCCTAGAACCAAACCCCCATCGGACCGTGTACTGACGATTCGCCTGCCCAACGAGGAGCTGATGAAACTGGAGAGTTACTGTGCTGCCAAGGGTCGCACCAAGACAGACGTGCTGCGGGAGCTGATCCGTAAACTGCGGCATACGTAGGCGGGGGCGGGCTGGAACTGTCCACACAGTGATGAAACATGCCTACTTGGCCGCCGCCCTCCAGATGACTAGCGGGCCGGATATTGAACAAAATCTGAACCAATTAGCGGATCTGGTGGAGCTGGCCTGTCGGCGGGGGGCTTCCTTGGTTGGCCTGCCGGAAAACTTCGCCTTTATGGGGGATGAGCAGGACAAGGCCCGGCAAGCACCCCAGATTGCTGCCGCTGCCGAGCAATGCCTACGGACGCTGGCCCGACGCTTTCAGGTGACCCTGTTGGCGGGGGGAATGCCGGTGCCGGCGGACAACCAACGGGTTTATAACCGGGCGCTGGTGGTGACGCCGGAGGGGGAAATTGCCGCCACCTACGACAAGGTGCACCTATTTGATGTGAATCTCCCGGACGGCCATACCTACCAAGAATCCCGCACGGTGGTGCCCGGAACCCGGTTGCCCCCGGTGTATTACCAACCAGCCTTGGGGGGTATTGGTCTTTCCATCTGCTACGACGTGCGTTTTCCCGAACTCTACCGGCACCTGGCCAAGGTGGGGGCGGAAATTTTGTTTATCCCGGCGGCGTTTACGGCCTACACGGGCAAGGACCACTGGCAGGTGTTGTTGCGGGCGCGGGCGATTGAGAATACCTGTTACGTCCTGGCGCCGGCCCAGGTGGGATGGCATTATCCCCGCCGCCAAACCCATGGTCATGCCCTGATCGTGGACCCCTGGGGGGTGGTGCTGGCGGATGCGGGCGACCAACCAGGTATGGCCATTGCGGAGATCAACCCGGAACGCCTGGCCCAAGTACGGCGGCAGATGCCCAGTCTCCAGCACCGGGTGTTTTAGGGGGCAGGAGGGTGCGGGCGGCAGAGACGGCAGTGGCCAGGGTTTGGGGGTCCTCTAGGTGGGGCAAGTAGGGTTGCAGCAGTTTGCGGGCGTAACTACCGTAGCCAACCCCATGCACCGGTAACCCCAGGCGCTGCACCAGGGGCCAGGTGGTTTGATTGGTGCCCCCCGCTAACTGCACAAACCCCGGTAGGCCCGCCTCCAGGATTTTTTGGGCCAAGCGCAGGGTCGCCCAGGTGGTGCCCGCACCAATATCGCCGCTCATGGGCCGTCCATCCGCTTGCCAAATCAACGGGCAGGGCAAGGGGGCCATAATGTCATACAGCCGCCACAGGTAGGGAATGACCTGGTCGTGGTCTGGACAACTGACCGCCAGCACCTGCAAGCGCGCTACCCAGGGCCGCAGCACCTGCCACAGATGGGCAAAACCCGATTCATGGCCCACCTGGGTGTGGATTTCCACGGCCGCCACGGGTTGGGTTTGCAGCAGGGTCACCACCGCTTCGGGTCGGTGAACATAGGTGCGGGCCTGGATCAAGCCGTAGGGACACACATCCAGACAACGGCCACAGCCATAGCACAGGGGCGCGTTCACCCCCGCCGGGCCAATCGCCTGCACCGGACAGACCCGTTGGCAGGGGCGCGGACAATCGGGGGGACACAGGGCCGGGTCAAAGTGGGCCTTGCGGAAATGGGGGTCGCTGTCGTCGTTGAGGCTCACCATCAACCAGGGTGGGTGGGGGGTTTGCGCGCGTTGGATGCCCCGATAGGCCGCCTGGACCACCGCCGGGTCAGCCGCCACATCAATACAATGCACCCCCGCCAGGGCAAACACCCAACTGAGGGGTTCGATTACCGCCGTGTCCTCCAAGCTGGCCCCGCTGATGAACTTGCACCAGTAGCGTCCCTGCAGTGCCCTTAGATGGCCTGAATCCACGGCATGACCTCGTAGTCCGTCCAGATGCCGTTTTGCCAGTAGGGGTCCTGCTCGATCAGCGCCCGTACCTGCTCTGGTGAATCCGCCTCGTAAATCCCAAAAAACCGCCGCAAGTCCTCAGTCGGACCAATGGTCATGAGCACCCCCTGGGCTTTCTGTCGGGCTAGACCCTCCAAGTGGGCTTGCCGATAGGGTTCCCGGCGCTGGCGCACGTCCTCGCAGTAGTGCCCTATTACCACAAACTTAGCCATTCAGTCCTTGGACCCCTGCACCTGCCGGTCACGATTATAGCGTCCCACCTGGGCGTAACTGCGCTGGGGACGATTGGACAACCGGTGCAGAATTACCTGGGCGATTTTCATCCCCGGATAAATCCCCAGCCGCCGGAAACGGGTGGTATTGCGCAGGGCCATGGTCAGGTGGGAACCATGCCAGCCCGGGTCCAGCCACAACGCGAGAGCCAGGTCGAACCCCTCCCGCGCCCGGGACGACTTCAAGCGCACCTCCCCCGCCAAGAAATCGGGAATGTGAAACATCTCCAGCGACGCCACCAGCAGCCAGGTTTGCGGTTCGAGGATGTAGGGCTGATGGGCGTCGTAGGGCGTTAAATCCAGGGGCACCTGCTCTCCGTCCTCCTGCTCAATGAGCGCTGAGGTACCGATGCGAATGTCGAGGGACGCCGGGTTGAGCAACGTCGGGTCAAAGGGGGCCACCAACGGCGGCGTGCCCTGACACAGTTGGTTCAATTCGTGGTCCGTCAGTACCATGGATTAGCCCCTAAACACCGATGGGTGAATAGTCATCTTCTACCATGGCCCGATAGCTGTAAAAACCCCGGAAATTACGGGTAAAGATGGGCGTAGCACGGCCTGGCACATGGGCGTAGCAGGGGATTTTCTGAGGCGTGGTCAGATAGTCGTCTACAGCCATGGCGCTGTGCTCAAAGGGTCCTAAATGCCCGTCCTGGAGTAACTGGTGGTACAGCCGGAAGTCCTCCTGCACGTCCCGCTTGCCGTCGTGGGTGGCATAAGAAAGCCGGGCACACCGGGCCGTAGCCACCTGGAGCTGCTCAGCTAGCGACAAACCCGGGGGCATCTGGTCCCCAAAGGGAATATGCCACTCTCCGGGTTGGAGGGTCTGGGGCTGGGACGCCTGCAGCGCCTGCTGGATACCTATGGCCCAGGCCCGAAACTCCGGACGACAGGGCTTATCGGTGCGCAGGTAAAAGAAGTTCTCCCACTCGGTGGCGGTAATCAGAATGGGAATGCGCAAAAAGGGTTTCAGTAAATCGTTCACGTGTTGTTTGTGGACCCCCTGGGCGGCCAGTTGTCGGGCCAGGGCAATGTTTTGCTCCAGCGCCGCCTGCCAGACCCGCTCGTTTTCCGCCTGGAAGTCCGGGTCGTTGACCTCCACCCCCTGCATCCCCTTCTGGTGCCGACTAAATTGGGGAATAAACGGGTCCTCCAAAATGCGTTGGATCACCCGCTCCACGGGAATCGCCCGCGTGGATCCACTCGATCGACTGGTCCATTCGGTAAAGGGATTGGTATCCCCCAGGACCTCCACCAGCCCCCCCTGGCGCAACAACCGGTGCGTCGCCAGCTCCTGAATCAACGTGTAGGGAAACCGCGTCAGCAACACGGTGGTGATCCGGTCCCCCGTCACCGCATTGCGGGAGTCCGCCTTGATCTGCACATCCCCCGGACGCAGCATGGAACACCACCTAGAATGGGCTGATACCGGGATTGTAACAAGGGTCGGGGGGAGCCACACCTAGGGACAATGATTTCTTTCCCTCGACCATATTGTCACCAAATCCGATAAACTTACTGTAGTATTCGGGGCTGTAGCCATGGGACCGTTGTTGTTGGTGGGGCTGATAGCGGGTTTGGCGGGGGGAATGTTTGGCATTGGCGGCGGGGCGATTATGGTGCCGGCGTTGGTGTTGGGGCTGGGGTTTGACCAGAAGGTGGCCACAGGTACATCCCTAGCGGCGCAGGTGTTGCCCATTGGGTTGGTGGGGGCTTGGGTGTACCACCGCAGTGGTCATCTGGACCTGCGGGCGGCGGTCATCATGGTGGTGGGTTTAGTGCTGGGTAATGGCTTGGGGGCGTTGCTGGCCAATCAGCCCTTTATCACCAGTGAAATGATGAAGAAGCTCTACGGGGGGTTTTTGGTGCTGGTGGGGCTACGGTATTGGTTATGGCGTTGATAATGAAGCTGGTGACCAAGGGGGGCCAACCCAGGATGACGCAAGCCAAGCGGTTGACGGTGCGGGTGCGGGTGCCGGCAGGGGGTCAGGCGGAACCGGTACTGTCCCAGTTGATTAGCCGTTACGGGGTGACGGTGAACATCCAGGCGGCCCTGTTTGACCCCCAGAATCAAGCGGAGGCCTGGCTGGATTTGGAACTCTACGGCCCGGAGACCGCTCTGGAGCAATGTTTGGCGGCCATGCAGGCCCGGCGGTGGGAGTTGATCCATCGTTCCCCCATGACGGAGGCACCGGCAGGGTCTGTGCCCACGTCGGTGATGCCCCCGGCAACGACGGCTCTCCAGCGCACCCACATCCATGTGCGCATTCCCAAGGCGGCCTGCGATGTACCTATCCTGTCGGGGTTGGTGTCGGGCTACGGGCTGGTGGTGAATCTGCGGGCGGGGTTGCTCAGTCCCACCCACGAGGACGATGGCTGGTTTGACCTGGAGGTGCAGGGAACGGCGGAACAGATTGCCCAGGGGTTGGATTATCTCCGCCAGCGGGGCATTCAGGTCTGGCAAGGGAATCACCAGGAGGACTGGTCGGTGTAGGGAGGAACGGCCATGGGGATCGTGGTGGAAAAGGTGTCCAAGCGTTTCGGTCACTTCGTGGCGGTGGATGACGTGAGCTTGACGATTCCCACCGGGTCATTGGTGGCGCTGCTGGGGCCGTCGGGGTCTGGGAAATCGACCCTGCTGCGTTTGATTGCTGGTCTGGAGCAACCGGATACGGGTCGCATTTGGCTCACCGGTCAGGAGGCCACCCACCGCCGGGTCCAGGAGCGCAACATCGGGTTTGTGTTTCAGCACTACGCCCTGTTCAAGCACATGACGGTGCGGCAAAACATTGCCTTCGGGCTGGAGGTGCGCAAGGTGCCCCCCCACCGGATCAAGCAGCGGGTGGAAACCCTTTTGGAGCTGGTGCAGTTGCAGGGCCTAGGGGACCGCTATCCCCACCAGCTCTCCGGCGGTCAGCGGCAACGGGTGGCCCTGGCGCGGGCGTTGGCCGTCGAACCCCAGGTGCTTTTGCTGGATGAACCCTTTGGGGCGTTGGATGCCCGGGTGCGGCAGGAGTTGCGGGCCTGGCTGCGGCGGTTGCATGACGACATGCATGTAACGACGGTGTTTGTCACCCACGACCAGCAGGAGGCGATGGAGCTGGCCGATCAAATCGTGGTGATGCACAGGGGCCGCATTGAACAGGTGGGCACCCCCGCCGACATCTACGACCATCCGGCTACTCCCTTTGTGATGAGTTTTATTGGGCCGGTGAATGTCTTGCCGGGGGATGCGGGACTGTTACGGGGTCAGGGGTTGGCCCTGGGAGCGGGGCAGGCGTTTTTACGTCCCCACGATATTGTCATCAGCACCCATCCTGAGGAGGCCCATACCCCCGCCCGGATTCGGCGGCTGTTGCACCTGGGGCCGGAGGTGCGCCTGGAACTCCTGCTGGAGGATGGCCAGACTCTGGTGGCGCAAATGGACCGGCAACGGTTTTCCCAACTCCAGTTACAGCCCCAGCAGCAGGTGTATGTCCGGCCCCGGCAGGCCCGCTGTTTCCCGTTGCACTATGCCATCTAGGCCGCCCCTAGGGTCCCGTGCTCCAGACGCCACACCTGGTCGGCCAGGGCGCTGAGTTCCCGGATGTCGTGGCTCACCACCAGTAACGACCATCGCTGCTTCAGTTCCTGGAGCAGTTGCAGCAGTTGCCGGCGCATGGACCAGTCGAGGCCCGCCAGAGGCTCATCCAGCAGGAGCAGATAGGGCTGCCGAATCAATTGCACAGCAAGGGCTAGGCGGCGCTGTTGTCCCCCACTGAGGCAATGGGGCGGCTGTTGCCAGGACACGTCCGCCAAATGCACTGTTTCCAGGACCTGCTGCACCTGGTCGTAGGTGAGTTCGGGGTGGCCTAGCCGCAGCTCCTCTAGCACCGTCAACCCGCAGAAGTGCCGCTCGGGAAACTGGAACACCAACCCCGCCACCAGCCGCAAATCTGCCGGTTGTAACACCTGGTCCTGCCAACGGATATAGCCTTGGGTGGGGGCCGCCAGACCGGCAATCACCTCCAACAGGGTGGTCTTACCGGCGCCGCTGGGTCCCACAATTAAGGTCAGCGAGGGGGCCGGCACCATGAGGTCAATGTGCTGCAAGATGGGGTGGGAACTGGCCGGGGGATGATAGCTGACATTGACAAGCGTCAGCATGGTTCACGGCTCTTTGCGGGCTAAAACGGCGTAAAAGGGGTCACCGCCACCCAGTAGTCCCCAAAAACCGGGTGGGCTGGGCCGGGCGATGACCTCCACCGGACCAAAACCGGGCACCGCTTGGAAATAACGTTGCACTAGGGCGATGCGCTCGGCGTCGGTGGCGTCCCGCCAGGCCTGGATGGCCTTTTGGTAGAACATGCGGTTGGAAAAACTGACGATGGCCAAGCCGCCAGGTTTAAGCACGCGCTGGATTTCGGCAAAAACAGCCTCGGGATACTGCAGGTACTGCACGGACACGGCGTTTAAGACGGCATCAAAGCGAGCGTCCTCTAGGGGTAGGCGGGGATTGTGGTTCAGATTTTGGACAAAGTAGTGGGTCAGCCGGGGGTTGCGGGCCAGTTCCTCGGCATTCATCCCGTGCCCGACCACCTCAGCAAAGTCCATCTCCGGCGGTAGGTGGGACACCCAACTGCTCATCAAGTCCAGCAGACGGCTACTGGGGGTCAGGCGCTCCCGGTACAGTTGAGTCAACTGCTGCAAAAACCCCTGGTCCACGTGGGTGACCAACCGGGGCATTTGATAAAACAGGGCGTCGTCGCTTTCGTCCAACTTGCGCCGTTGCTGGGGGGTTAGGACCGCCTGGACCATACAAAAACTGTCATACAACTTCACATTTCTCAGTTTAGGCCATCAGCGGCGGTGGGGCCGGTCATAATGGGGAAAAAAGGGCTGATGACATGATCCGGGCGGTTGTGATGGCAGGGGGGGCTGGGACCCGTTTGCGACCTTTGACCTGTGACCTGCCCAAGCCGTTGTTGCCGGTGCTCAATCGTCCCATTCTGGAGCACAGCCTGACCTGGCTGCGGGGACATGGGCTAACGGAATTGGTGGTCACGCTGCACTACTTGCCGGATACGGTGCAGTCCTATTTCCAGGACGGTCGGGACTGGGGGGTGCAGGTGTCCTATGCAGTGGAAGAGTTGCGGCCCTTGGGGACGGCGGGGTCGGTGCGCCAGGTGTTGTCCCTGCTGCCGGAGACGTTTGTGGTGGTCAGCGGCGATGTGCTGACGGATGTGCATTTACCGGCGGCGATTGCCTTTCACCGGCAGCGGGGTGCCAAACTTACGGTGATCCTGACCCAGGTGCCGGACCCAGCCGAGTTCGGGGTGGTGGTCACCGATGGGGAGGGGCGGATTGTCCGGCTGCTGGAAAAACCCACGCCGGGGGAGGTGTTTTCCGACACGGTGAATATGGGGGCCTATGTGGTGGAGCCGGAGGCGCTGGCTTACCTGCCCCCGGACCAACCGGCGGATTTTGCCCAGGATGTGCTGCCTTACCTACTGGCCCAGGGGGAGCCGGTGTACGGCTTTGTGGCCAAGGGGTACTGGTGCGATGTGGGGAATTTGGAGCGCTACCGCCAGGTGCAGTGGGATGCCCTGACGGGTAAGGTGCATGTCTCCCTGGGGTACCGGCAGGTGCAAAACGGGCTGTGGCTGGGGGAACAGGTACGTCTGGACCCGACGGTGACCTGGGAGGGGCCGGTGCTGATTGGCCATAACTGTCGCATCGGGCCGGGGGTGCAGCTGGGAGCCGGGACGGTCATTGGCGATAACTGCCTAATTGAAAGCCAGGCGGACCTGAAACGTGCCGTGCTGCTCAATGGGGTGATCGTGGGGGAGGAAAGTCACCTGCGGGCCTGTGTGGTGGGGCGGGGCAGTCGCATTGGCCGGCGGGCGCAAGTTCTCGAGGGGGCGGTGCTGGGGCATCTGTGCCAGGTGGGGGAGGAGGCCTTAGTGCAGGAGCGCTGCCGCGTTTGGCCCGGCAAGTATATCGAACCGGGGGCCACGGTCAATACCAATCTCATCTGGGGCACGGGGGCGCGGCGGCATCTGTTTGGCCTGCGGGGGGTCTCGGGGCTGGCCAATGTGGACATTACACCGGAGCTGGCCATACGGCTGGGGGCAGCGTTTGGGTCCTGTTTGCCGCCGGGGGCCAAGGTGCAGGTCTCCCGGGACCAGCGCAAGGTTTCCCGCATGATTTCCCGGTCGGTAATCGCCGGGTTGATGTCCGTGGGGGTGCAGGTGCAAAACTTGGAGGCGACGGCGATTCCTGTTAGTCGCTTGGTGGCCCGCATGTCCCGTGTCGATGGGGGTATCCATGTGCGGCTGGACCCGGACCGGGTCGGCCATGTGCTGATCGAGTTTTTGGATAGCCAGGGGGTCAACATTTCTCCGGCTCTGGAAAAAAAGATTGAAGCGACGTTGGTGCGGGAGGAGTTTCGGCGGGCGGCCCTGGCGGATATTGGTGACATGGTGATTCCGGCGCGGGTGGTGGACTGGTATTGCGAAGCCTTTGAGGAGCAGTTGCAGGTGGAGGCCATCCGCCAATCCCGGGCTAGGGTGGTGGTGGATTACGCCCATGGGGTGTCGGGTGCTCTCCTACCGGAGTTACTGGTGCGCTACGGCTGCGACCCCCTGGTGCTCAACGCCAGCTTGCGGCAAACGCCTTTGACCCCCCAGGAGCGGGAGGCGTCGCTGCAACAACTGGGGCGGGTGGTGGAGGCGGTGCGGGCCCATTTGGGGGTGCAGATTTGGGCCAATGGGGAACGCCTGGTGCTGGTGGACGAAACGGGCCAAGCTATCCAGGGGTCCCGGTTGACGGCGGTGGTGATGGAGCTGGTGCTGGCGGGACAACCCCGGGGTGCGGTGGCGGTGCCGGTGACCACCAGCAGTCTGGTAGAGCAGGTGGCCCGACATCATGAGGGGCAAGTTATTCGCACCAAAGCCAACCCCACGGCATTAATGCGCGCCTGTCAGGAAAAACCCCGCCTTCTCTGTGCCGGCAGCGGCGAATTGGGATTCATCTTTCCCCAGTTGCACCCGGGGTTTGACGCCATGTTTACCACCGCCAAGTTGCTGGAGTTACTCACGGTGCAGGAGCGGTCCCTGGCCCAGATCAATGCCCATTTGCCAGTGGTGTTTTGGAAGTCGCAAACCATTCACTGTCCCTGGCGCCTAAAAGGAGCTTGGATGCGCCATTTACTGGAAACCCACACCCCCGACCTGCTGGATTTGACCGACGGTGTGCGCATTTTTCCCCAGGGCTACGACCCGGACCACTGGGTGTTATTTCTCCCGGACGCCACCGAACCCCAGGTGCACCTGGTGGTCAACGGCGTGGAGCGGGAATGGGTGAACCATTGGGGCCAGGAATACCGCCAGCGGTTGCACCAGTTTATGGCCGAATACCACCCCTAGTCACGACTGACCCGGTAATGGATGCGCCAGGGGGCGCCCCAGCGGGACCAGCTTTCCTTATTGAAAGGAGGCAGCCAGTGCCGGATCAACGCTTGCTCTAGGCGTTGGCGGGGGCGGGTTGCCCGGGGCACCTCCCAGTAAAAGGCCCAGTGGATGCGGGTGGGTATCCCCAAGCGGCGATGGACATCCAGGTAATGGCGCAAATAGACCTTGCAATCGTGATGGCCCTGCCAGCGGCGGCGGCTGTTGACCGTTTCCCCGATGTAGAGCACCAAGGGGGCGGCTTGATCCAGCACGAAATAGATGCAGGGGTCGCCCTGGCGAAAGCGCTGGGGGAAGCGAAAAAACCGGTCGCTTTCTGTTCCCAGGGTAAAGGGGTTAACAAGGGGCAAGGAGTTCCAGAAATCCCCCTGAACTGTAACTGCCTGGGCCTGCTGATGCTGAATAATGGCCTGTTTCCAAGCGTGCAATTGGCTAGGGGACCAATCGGGCGGCAAACCAGTGGGGTAGTAGCCAGGAGTACCCATGGCCCGCCACTGTTGCTGGTCAAACAGGGATAATTGGTCAGGTATGCTCACGGTCAGCCCCTAAAAGCCCTATGCTATAGTAAGGTCAAACCATGGGTAGGGGGATGAGGGGGGCAAGGCGATGGGGCTACTGGTTTTTAACGTTTTTCGCGGGCAATTGATTGATGTTATCGAATGGCTAGACAAGACCAACAACACGATGGTCTATCGGTTTGAGCGCTTTAACAATGAAATCAAACAGGGGGCCAAACTGATTGTCCGGCCTGGGCAAATGGCGGTGTTGGTCAACGAGGGGCAAGTGGCTGATGTCTTCGGCGAAGGGACTTACGAACTTTACACCCGCAATCTGCCCATTTTAAGCACGCTTATGGCCTGGCCCCACGGTTTCAATTCCCCCTTCAAAGCGGAGGTTTATTTTTTTAGCACCCGTAATTTCACCCATTTGAAATGGGGCACCCAGAATCCCATTACCCTGCGGGACAAGGATTTTGGGGCGGTGCGGGTACGGGCCTTTGGCACCTATGCCCTGCGCATCCAAGACCCCCGCGCCATGTTGGAGCAATTGGTGAGCACCGATGGCCTGTTTCAGGTTGAAGAAATCAGCCACCAAATCCGCAATGAAATCGTGTCGAGTTTTGCTAGCTGGTTGGGGCGGAGTCAAATTCCGGTGCTGGATTTGGCAGCCCAATATCGGGAGTTGGGGAACAAAGTGCGGGCTGAAATTCAACCGGACTTGGAGCGCTGGGGGATTGAATTAACTCAGTTACTGATTGAGAGCATTTCCCTGCCCCCTGAGGTGGAAAAGGTGCTGGACAAACGGACGTCCATGGGAATTCTGGGGGACATGCCGCAGTACGCCCAGTTCCAGGCGGCCCATGCTATAGAGACCATAGCCCAAAAACCAGGCGCCAGTCACCCGGCGGTGGATTGGGGCATGGGGTTAGCCATGGGGCAGCAGATTGCCCAGAGTATGCCCCCGCCGCCCCCACCCCCAGTCGTCCAATGGCATTTGTCCCGCCACGGGCAAACCTTGGGGCCATTTTCCCTAGATCAATTGCTGCAACAGGGGTTGACGCCGGATACCTACGTGTGGAAAGCGGGGATGGCTAGCTGGGCCAGGGCTGCCGAAGTGCCTGAGCTAGCCCAGCGTTTGTCGCCCCTGCCGCCCCCACCGCCACCGGCTTGAGATCGCGAGCAAACCATGACATCAGCAGTTCCGGCGTCCTTGAGTTGTCCCCAGTGCGGGGCGAAGGGGTTGGAGTTTGCCCCGGATACCCAGCAACTGGCCTGCACCTATTGCGGCTGGCGGGGGGAGGTGGACGTTGTGCAGGCGGCCATAACTGAGCACAGCTACCGGGACTTGCACAACTGGACGGCCCAAGCCCAGGGGGTGCTCGCTGCCCAGGAGGTGCCATGCCCCAGTTGCGGTGCGGTGACCACCTTTGACCCGACGCACGTGGCTGACCGCTGCGCCTTTTGCGGTACGCACTTGAATGTACAGCCCCGGTTGGCCAGTCCGGTGGTGGCGCCCCAGGCGGTGGTTCCTTTTGCGGTGGCCCGCCAGTCCATGGGCCAACGCCTGTTGCAATGGTTGGGGAAGAACTGGTTGGCCCCCAACGACTTGCAGCAACTGGCCCAACCGGAGCGTATCCAGGGGGTCTATGTGCCCTTTTGGACCTTTGACAGTCAGACCCGCACGTTTTACGTGGGGCAACGGGGGGAGTACGACTACCGGACGGAGCGCTACCAGGACAGCAACGGCCAGTGGCAAACGCGGCAGGTGCGGTACACCCGCTGGTATGACACCAGGGGCTGGGTGGAGCGCTGGTTCGACGACGTGCTGGTGGCGGCGACCAAATCCATACCGGCACCCCGGCTGGAGCGTTTGGTGGAGTTAGCCTATTCCCCTGGCGCCCTGAGACCCTATGACGACCGGTATCTGGCGGGCTATCGGGTGGAGCGCTACCAGGTGACGCCGGTGCAGGGGTGGGAACGGGCCCGGCAAAAAATGGACGCAGCGATTGAATCGGATATCCGTCGCGACATCGGTGGGGACGAGCAACGCATCCTCAAAAAAGACACCAGTTACGACGGGATTACCTTTAAGCACATCCTGTTGCCCCTGTGGTTATTCAGCTATCGCTACCGGGGACGGACGTATCAGGTCATCGGCTGCGGTATGACGGGGCGGGTCTTCGGCGACCATCCCATCAGCCGGTGGAAGGTGGCGGTGGCCCTTCTGGGAGCGGTGCTGGCGCTGGGACTGGGGATATGGGCCCTGCAGGTGCTGGAGTTTACCCCACAACCGCAGCCGCCTAGACCAGAGCAAACGTCGCCCGACTAAAATCGTGGACAGGGGGGGGACAGTTCTATGCACAAACTGGCGGAATGGGGTTTTGGGCCGGACTGGTGGCGTAACTCACGGGGGGAGTATTGGGTCATCGGCCAGGGGGTGGTGAGCCTGGGGTACCTGCTGTTGCCGGTCGTGCCTGTGGAGCCGTTTCCCCTGGCGCTGCGCTGGGCTGGGGCGACCCTGTTCGGCCTGATAGCCCTGGGGCTGGGGGGGGCGGGTTTACTGCATCTGGGGGAAAATCTCACGCCCTTGCCCCACCCCAAAGATACAGGTCAATTGGTCACGACCGGGGTTTATGGCTGGGTGCGCCATCCCATCTACAGCAGTGTGATCTTTTTGGCCCTGGCCTATGCCTGTTGGCGAGGGAGTTGGACCCACTTTTTGGGCACCGCCGGGTTGTTGCTGTTTTTTGACCGCAAAGCTGCCCAGGAGGAACGGTGGTTGCAGGAAAAATTCCCCACCTACCAAACCTACCGCCAGCGGGTGAAAAAACTCATCCCCGGTGTTTACTAGGGGCCAAGCTCCCTTCTGGGTGTCCCTCGGCAAGGTGCAGTCATCTACCTGACAACAGATACTTCCGCTTGGGCGGGTGAAGCGGCTTATTCACCTGTGTTGCCCTGGGTCATTGCTGGAACTGGTCGGACGCCGGTGATTCTTCAACCTGGGACTACAGACAGGCCATCAACTCAATGGGCAACCCATCAGCGTCCTGGATAAAGGCCACCTGGTAGCGCCGGGAACCGATGGTTTGCTCTGTAGGCGGTAATAAGACGGTGGGCGTTTCCCCCAACCGTTGCGCCAAGTCAGCTAAACATTGCGCCACATCCGGCACCAGCAACGACAGGTGGTAATACCCCACGTAGTGCTCGTCCCCAAAGGCATCCGGGGCGGGACGGGGCACCGGCACCTGTATCAGCTCTAAACGAGTCCCCCAGCCCTCTAACCAACAGGCCAGGGTGATGCCTGCGCTAAAGCGTTCCGTGACCCGAAACCCCAGGGCTTCATAAAAGGCAATGGCCCGGTGAATGTCCCCTGTGCGGATAGCAATGTGATGATATTGTCCTGTTGTCGTCATGAAAGTTCAGGGCCAAACGCCGTTATGGTTCTTCCCTTACACCAGTTTAGGGGTGGGCTGCGCTAGGGTGGAAAAGAGTGTGACCCGCAGAACCCATGACGGATTCGTTTGTCGCGCGTCATATCGGGCCTAGGCCGGCGGAACAGGTGGCGATGTTGCAGTTTTTGGGCTGCCGGAGCTTAGACGAGTTAATCGACCAGGTGATTCCTGCATCGTTGCGCACAAAAACACCCCTGCACTTGCCACCGGCCCAGCCAGAAGACCAGGCCCTGGCGACCCTGAAACAGATGGCCCGGCGCAACCAACTCTGGAAAACCTACATCGGCATGGGGTACTACGGGTGCATGACGCCGCCGGTGATCCAGCGCAACATCTTGGAAAATCCGGGGTGGTACACGGCCTATACCCCCTACCAGGCGGAAATTGCCCAAGGCCGGTTGGAGGCCCTGTTTAATTTCCAGACGCTGATTACGGAACTGACGGGGCTGGAGATTGCCAATGCGTCGTTGTTGGATGAGGCGACGGCGGCGGCGGAGGCGATGTTTTTGTGCTATCAAGCGCACCAGCAGCAGCGGCCGACGTTTTGGGTGGATGATCGGTGCTGGCCCCAGACGTTGGCGGTCCTGCAAACCCGCGCCCAGGCTTTAGGGATTGACCTGCGCATCGCCCCGGTGGAGGCTTTTGCCCTGGATGAGACGACCTGTGGTTGTCTGTGGCAGTCCCCCAATTGCTACGGGGCGCTGGTGTATCCGCCGGCGGTGGTGGCTCGGGCTAAAACCGTTGGGGCGCTGACGGTCATGGCGGCGGATGTTTTGAGCTTGGTGCTGCTGCAACCGCCGGGGGCACTGGGGGTGGATGTGGCCATCGGCAGTACGCAACGGTTGGGGGTGCCTTTGGGGTATGGGGGACCGCACGCGGCCTATTTCGCCACCCGGGAGGCCTACAAACGCTTGGTGCCGGGGCGGATTGTGGGGCTGTCGAAGGACCGGCTGGGACGACCGGCACTGCGCCTGGCGCTGCAAACCCGGGAGCAACATATCCGGCGGGAACGGGCCACCAGCAATATCTGCACGGCCCAGGTGCTGTTGGCGGTAGTAGCCAGTATGTACGCGGTCTATCACGGACCGGAGGGACTCCGGCGCATTGCGGAGGAGATTCACCAGAAAGCGCGGGTGCTGGCAGAAGGGTGCCGGCGGTTGGGCTATCGCCTGCGGTCTTCGGTGTTTTTCGATACGGTGTTTTTAGAATTGGCCCCCCACCAGCGCCAAGACCTGCAACGGCGTTTTACCGAGGCCCAGATCAATCTGAATTGGTTTTACGAAGACGGGGTGGGCATCAGCCTGGACGAAACGACGACTTGGGAGGATGTGCAACAGCTCCTGGCGCTGCTGGGGGGAATGGGGGAGGCACCCTTGGATGTCAAGGAGTTGTTGGGGCAGCTGGGGGATGACGATTTGGCGCCCTGGCGACGTAAGGACACGTTTTTGCGGCAGCCGGTGTTTCACCAGTACCGGTCGGAGACGGAGTTTTTACGGTATGTGTGTCGCCTGGAGCGGCGGGATTTGTCCCTGACCACGGCCATGATGCCCCTGGGGTCCTGCACGATGAAACTCAATGCCACCAGTGAACTGCTGCCGATTTCCTGGCCGGAGTGGAATCAGATGCATCCTTTTGTGCCCCTGACCCAAACCCAGGGCTACCAGCAACTGTTGCAGGAGTTGGCGGCCTGGCTGGGGGACATCACGGGGTTGCCGGGGGTGTCGTTTCAACCCAATGCGGGTTCCCAAGGGGAATTGACGGGGTTGCTGGTGATCCGCCAGTACCACCAGCGGCGGGGAGAAGGGCACCGGCGGGTGTGTCTGATTCCCCAGTCGGCTCACGGGACGAATCCGGCGAGTGCGGTGATGGCGGGGTTACAGGTGGTGCCGGTGGCCTGTGACGCCCAGGGGAATGTGGATGGGGAGGACCTGCGCCGCAAGGCCCAGCAGTATCGCCACGAGCTGGCCGCCCTGATGCTGACCTATCCTTCGACGCACGGGGTGTTTGAGCCGGCGGTGCAGGAGCTGTGCGCCATCGTCCATGACTGCGGGGGGCAGGTGTATTTGGATGGGGCGAATTTGAATGCGCTGGTGGGCCTGTGCCGGCCCGGGGAATTGGGGTTCGATGTGTGCCATGTGAATTTGCACAAGACCTTTTGCATTCCCCATGGGGGCGGGGGACCAGGGATGGGGCCAATTGCGGTGGCGGAACATTTGCGGGATTTTCTGCCGACCCATCCGGTGATGCCGGTGGGGGGTTCCCAAAGCATCGGTACGGTGGCGGCAGCCCCCTGGAGCAGCGCCAGTATCCTGCCGATTTCCTGGATGTATATCGCGCTGATGGGGGCAGAAGGGCTGACCCAGGCCACTAAAGTGGCGATTCTCAATGCCAATTACCTGGCCCAACGGCTGGACCCCTATTTCCCGGTGCTGTATCGGGGTAAAAATGGTTGGGTGGCCCACGAGTGCATCCTGGATCTGCGCCCCTTGAAGGCCCAGACCGGGGTTGACGTGGAGGATGTGGCCAAGCGGCTGATGGACTACGGCTTCCATGCGCCGACGGTGTCCTGGCCGGTGCCGGGAACGATGATGGTGGAACCGACCGAAAGCGAGTCTCTGGCGGAATTGGACCGCTTTTGCGAGGCGATGATTGGCATCTACCATGAGGCGATGGCCATTGCCCGGGGGGAAGCGGACCCCAAGGACAACGTGCTGAAGAATGCCCCCCATCCGGCGGAGGTGTTGGTGGCGGATCACTGGCCGCACGCCTACAGCCGGGAACAGGCAGCTTATCCGGTGCCCCGCCTACGCACCTCCAAGTTCTGGCCACCGGTGGCCCGCATTGATAACGCTTACGGCGACCGGCATTTGGTGTGCAGTTGCCCCCCTATGGATGCCTACCCCCTGGGTTGAGGTACTGGTGGAGGCGCCAGGGACAGCGGCGGTGCTGACCTACAGGGCGGAGGAAGCCCAGCCGGGGGATGTGGTTCAGGTGCCCCTGCGCTCACAAACGGTCCTGGGACTGGTGCTGAACTGGGTGGAAACTTTGCCGCCGGAGGTGTCGCCGGAGCAGATCAAACCCGTCACAGCGGTGGTCCATCGCCAGTTGTTCCCCCCGGATTATGTACCCCTGCTGCACAAGGTGGCGGATTACTACCAGACCCCTTTGGCGGCGGTGTGGCGCTTGGCCCTGCCACCGGGGGTTTTTCGGCGCGGTCAGACCCGCATCCGGCTCCAGGTAACAGAAGCTCCCCCCCAGCTTTCGGCGACAGCTCAGCGGGTCTGGGACCTGTTGCGCCAGGGCAGCGGAGATTACAGCCGCCGCTATCTGGAACGGCAGGTGCCGGGCTGCCGGCGTGCCCTACGGGAGTTGCTCCGCAAAGGGGTCGTCGCTTCCTACTGTGTGTTCCCCCCGGCGCCCCGGACCCAGTACCGGACGTGGGTGACGCTGGTGGATGAAAACGCTGTGCCCCTGACGCCGGCGCAACAGCGGGTGGTGGACTGGCTGCATTACCAAGGGGGTGCGGCCTGGTTAGCAGACCTGCAACAACAGGTGAAAACCAGCGCTACAACGCTCCAGAAACTGGAGGCCCTGGGGATGATTGCTTTGCACCAACGGCCTTGGCTGCGGCGAGAAAGGCACGTCGTTGCCCCCGACCAGCCCCCCACCCTGACGCCGGCGCAACAACAAGCTGTGGAGCATATCCGGCAAGCCCTAGAGGCGAAAACTTTTACGGAAATCCTGCTCCATGGGGTCACGGGTTCCGGCAAGACAGAGGTGTATTTGCGGGTGATTACTAACGTCATCCGGCAGGGGAAACAGGCGCTGGTGCTGTTGCCAGAAATTGGTCTAACGCCCCAGTTAACCGACCGGTTCCGGGCGCGCTTGGGGGACCGGGTGTGGGTCTATCACAGTGGGTTGTCCGACGGAGAGCGCTACGACACCTGGCGGGCCATTTGGCAGGGGGAAGCGGCGGTGGTCATCGGCACCCGCTCGGCGGTGTTTGCCCCTTTGCCGCGCCTGGGATTAATCATCCTGGACGAGGAGCACGACCCCAGTTTTAAGCAGAGTCAGATGGCCCCCTGTTACCACGCCCAGACGGTGGCCCGCTGGCGTGCCCAAACGGTGGGGTGCCCTGTGGTTTTGGGGTCGGCAACCCCCAGCGCCGAAACCTGGCAGCGCCTGGCCGGCAGCGTCCATCACCTGGTGTTGCCGGAGCGGATTCCCCCCCGTCCTTTGCCGCCAATTCACCTGGTGGATATGCGGGTGGAGTTGGCGCAAAACAACCGGTCCCTGTTCAGCCGGGTGGTGCAGGAGCGGCTAAGCGCTCTGGCGGCCAAGGGGGAACAGGCCATCGTGTTTGTGCCGCGCCGGGGCCATAGCACCTTTGTGTCCTGCCGCGCCTGTGGCTATGTACTGATGTGTCCCCGCTGCGATGTGTCCTTGACCTATCACCAGGAACACCCGGAGCACATCCCCGCGCTCTATTGCCACTACTGCAACTGGCGCCAGGGGGTGCCCCCGCGTTGCCCAAGCTGTGGGTCGCCCTATTTCAAGCACTTTGGCTGTGGGACGCAGCGGGTGGTGCAAGAACTGCGGCGGCTGTGGCCCCAGTTGCGGGTGTTGCGCTATGACCGGGATAGCACCCGCACTAAGGAGGCCCACCGTACCATCCTGACCCAGTTTCAGCAGGGGCAGGCGGATGTGCTGGTAGGGACCCAGATGCTCACCAAGGGCCTGGACCTGCCGCGGGTGACGTTGGTGGTGGTCCTGGCGGCCGATGGCCTGTTGCATCTGGCGGACTACCGGGTGCAGGAACGCGCGGCCCAAACGTTGCTCCAGGTGGCGGGGCGAGCAGGTCGCGGCGAACAACCGGGGGAGGTCATTATCCAGACCTACTGCCCCCAGCATCCGGTCTTACAGGCGGTGTGGGCCTATGATTACGGGGGGTTCCTGGTCCAGGAGTTGCAGCAGCGCCGGGAGCTGGGGTATCCGCCCTGGGGTCGGTTGGCACTGTTGCGCTGGAGCGGGCGCGACCAGGTCCGTGTCCAACAGGTGGCGGAACAAATGGCCGCGGCCTTACCGCAGGGACCTTGGGAGTGTTTGGGGCCGGCACCGGCTTTTATCCCCCGCTTGGCCGAGCGCTACCGCTGGCAGTTGCTCCTAAAAATGCCCGACGTCGCTGCGCCCTGGCCCGATTTCCGTTTTTTGCTGCGCCGGTGCCCCCCCGATGTGCAGTTGCTGATTGACGTGGACCCCTGGGAACTGCTCTAGCGGGTCGTCAACCCCTGCTGCAACAGGTTGAGAACTTGGGACAAGTTACCCTGCGACAGCGCCACCCCATCCAACCAAAGTCCGGCAAAAAAACCGACTTTTGAGCACGCCCTGGGCATTGGGTTCTTGACGTTGATAGGTCCAGGTCCCTGCTTCCCCCACAAATTCCTGCTCCAGGGTTCGCCAGACCATTGCCTAGGGTGTGACCAGACTGTGGGGACGACTGTGACTGGTTGCCCGCACCGGCGACGCCCTATAACCACCCCTTCGATGAGTTCCGCTTTCACCTGGGGCATGGTAGCATAGCGCCGCTTCCGCCCGCGATAAGTGGTCGCCGCTTTCTCAAGGCGGTATCCGGCTGACTTCAGGCCTCACTGTCATGCCCCTACCCCAACATAACCCCCTTCACCCCCGCGCCTTATCACAAAACCGGTCGTAACGCAAGGAAGCTATCCCAAGATTAAGCAACGTATCGAATTGTTGCAGGTGGGGAGGCGGGGTCACCGCTGGTGGGTGTTTTCGGTAAGAATACTCATAGGCCCTTTGTGTGACAGCGAGCTTATGTTCACCTACGTCAAGCCGTCTATCCGTCAATTGCAGCCGGAGAATGTGGAAAATCGCACTGTGATGCGGGTGGTGTATGTGGTGTTGGAACCGCAGTATCAAAGTGCGTTGACGGCGGCGGCACGGGATATCAACGCCCAACCGGGCAACCTGGCGGTGGAATTGCGGGGGTATTTGATTGAGGAGTTGCGCTCGCCGGAAAACTATCAACAATTTCAAGAAGACATTGCCCAGGCGGATGTTTTCATTGCGTCGTTGATTTTTGTGGAGGATTTGGCCCAAAAGATTGTGCAGGCGGTCACTCCCTACCGGGACAAGTTGCATGCGATTGTGGTGTTTCCGTCCCTGCCGGAGGTGATGCGGCTCAATAAGTTGGGGACGTTTTCTATGGCGCAGTTGGGCCAGTCGAAAAATGCCATTGCCCAATTCATGCGCAAGCGCAAGGAGGCTGGCGGGGGGTCGTTCCAGGAGGGGATGTTGAAACTGTTGCAAACCCTGCCTAAGGTATTGAAGTATTTGCCCATTGACAAGGCCCAGGATGCGCGCAATTTCCTGTTGAGTTTTCAGTACTGGTTGGGGGGGTCGAAGGAAAACCTGCGCAATTTCCTGCTGATGCTGGCGGATAAGTATTTGCCCCAGATGCAGGAAAAACTGGCCTTTCAAGAGCCGGTGACCTACCCGGAGATGGGGATTTGGCACCCTTTGGCGCCCCAGATGTTTACGTCCTTGGTGGACTACCTGCACTGGTACCAACAGCGGGCGGACATCGGCGAGGATTTGCGAGACCCCTTGGCGCCGACGGTGGGGTTGATTTTGCAGCGCACGCACCTGTTGACGGGGGATGACGCCCACTACGTGGCCATGGTGCAGGAGTTGGAGTGTTTGGGGGCGCGGGTGATTCCTGTGTTTGCGGGGGGGTTGGATTTTTCCAAGCCGGTGGAGGCCTATTTCTACCAACCCCAGGCGCCCCACAAACCCCTGGTGGATGTGGTGGTGTCCCTGACGGGGTTTGCCCTGGTGGGGGGGCCGGCGCGCCAGGACCATGGCAAGGCGGTGCAGGTGCTGCAAAAACTCAACCGTCCCTACCTGGTGGCGCTGCCGCTGGTGTTTCAAACGACGGAGGAATGGCGGGCCAGCGACCTGGGGCTGCATCCGATTCAGGTGGCGCTGCAAATGGCGATTCCCGAATTGGATG
Organism: Gloeomargarita sp. SRBZ-1_bins_9; assembly: GCA_039794565.1. Classification (NCBI taxonomy): domain Bacteria; kingdom Bacillati; phylum Cyanobacteriota; class Cyanophyceae; order Gloeomargaritales; family Gloeomargaritaceae; genus Gloeomargarita; species Gloeomargarita sp. SRBZ-1_bins_9. The sequence continues at coordinate 51,695 of JAUQVX010000006.1, forward strand.
GGGCCATTGAACCGATTATTCTCTCGGGGCGGGATGGGGCCACGGGCAAGGCGATCGCGCTCCAGGACCGGGTGGCGCTGCTGGCTAAACGGGCGATGCGCTGGGTGCAGTTGCGCCGTAAACCCAAGTGTCAAAAGAAGATTGCCATTACGGTCTTTAGCTTCCCGCCGGATAAGGGAAATGTGGGTACGGCGGCCTATCTGGATGTCTTTGGCTCGATCTACCGGGTGTTGGAGGCGCTGAAAAACAACGGCTATGCGGTGGAGGATATGCCCGGGAGCGTTGAGGAGTTGATGGAGGCGGTTTTGCATGACCGGCAGGCGCTCGCCGGGAGTCCCAATCTGAACATTGCCTACCGGATGACGGTGGCGGAGTACGAGCGGTTGACGCCCTACCATGAGCGGATTACCCAGCAGTGGGGACCGCCGCCGGGCCAGCTCAACAGCGATGGGCAGCATTTGCTCATCTACGGCAAGCACTTTGGCCATGTGTTTATCGGGGTGCAGCCGACGTTTGGCTATGAAGGGGACCCGATACGGCTGCTGTTTTCCCGCTCGGCGTCTCCCCACCACGGTTTTGCTGCCTATTACACTTATCTCCAGCACGTCTGGCAGGCGGATGCGGTGTTGCACTTTGGCACCCACGGGTCGCTGGAGTTCATGCCGGGGAAACAGATGGGTCTGTCGGGGGATTGCTACCCGGATAATTTGATCGGGGAACTGCCCAATTTCTACTACTATGCGGCGAATAATCCGTCGGAAGCGACGATTGCCAAGCGGCGGGGCTATGCCACCACCATTAGTTACCTGACGCCGGCGGCGGACCAGGCGGGGTTGTACAAGGGGCTGCGGGAACTCAAGGACTTGATTGCGTCCTACCAAACCCTGAAAGATACGGGGCGGGGGCCGGCGATTATCAACAGCATTGTGGAGCAATGTCGGCTGGTGAATTTGGATCAGGACGTGCCGCTGCCGGAGGTGCCGGGGGAGGAATTAACGCCCCAACAGCGGGATGAATTGGTGGGCCGCATTTACCGGCAGTTGATGGACATCGAATCGCGGTTGTTGCCCTTTGGGTTGCATGTGATCGGCCAGCCGCCGTCGGCGCAGGAGGCGATTGCGACCCTGGTGGCAATTGCTAAGGTGGACCGGCCGGAGGAGGGCCTAGAGAGTCTGCCGCGCATTTTGGCCCGCAGTCTGGGACAGGATTTGGATGAGCTGTATCGCCGGAGCCAGCAGGGGGATTTGGCGGCGGTGGCATGGCTGGACCGGTTGCAGGCAGATACGTACCGGGCTATTACCACCCTGGTGGAAACGGTCACGGACCAGGAGGGTCGCCTGGGCCGAACGGCGCGGTTTAATTTCTTTGGGCTGGGGGCGCAGGAACCCTGGTTTCAGATGCTCAAGAAGGATTACCCCCGCTTGGAGCAGGTGCAGTTGCAGCCCCTGATGAATTACTTGGCCCAGGCGCTGGAGCTGATTACCGCCGATAACGAGTTAGGGGCGTTGCTCAAGGCGTTGGAGGGGGAATACATTACGCCGGGGCCGGGGGGTGACCCGGTGCGCACGCCGGAGGTGCTGCCGACGGGCAAAAACATCCATGCCTTGGACCCCCAAGCGATTCCCACGGCTGCGGCTATGGCCCAGGCGCGGCTGATCGTGGACCGGTTGCTGGAGCGCTATCGGCAGGAGTCGGGGGGGACCTGGCCGGAGAGCATCGCCATTACCCTGTGGGGGACGGACAACATCAAGACCTATGGGGAGTCCCTGGCCCAGGTGTTTTGGTTGGTGGGGGTCAAACCTATGCCCGATGCTCTGGGGCGGATGAACCGGTTGCAGTTGATCCCGCTGGAGGAGTTGGGCCGGCCCCGCATTGATGTGGTGGTCAATTGCTCGGGGGTGTTCCGGGATTTGTTTTTGAACCAGATGTATTTGCTGGACCAGGCGGTGAAGTTGGCGGCGGAGGCGGAGGAACCCCTAGAGTGGAACTTTGTGCGCAAGCACGCTCTGGAGCAGGCCCAGGAGTTGAACTTGCCGTTGCGGCAGGCGGCCACGCGGGTGTTTTCCAATGCTTCGGGGTCTTATGCCGCTAATGTCAACCTGGCGGTGGAAAACGGCACCTGGGAGCAGGAAAGTGATTTGCAGCAGATGTTTTTGACCCGCAAGTCCTATGCCTTTAATGCCGACTGTCCCGGGACGATGGAGCAGAACCTGGAGCTGTTTCAAAGCAGCTTGCGCCGGGTGGAGGTGACGCTGCAAAACCTGGATTCGTCGGAAATTTCTTTGACGGATGTGTCTCACTACTTTGATTCGGACCCGACCAAGGTGGTGGCCAGCTTACGCAACGACGGCAAAAAGCCCCAGGCCTACATCGCCGACACCACAACGCCGGACGGCCGGGTGCGGAGTTTGAGTGAGACGGTGCGCCTGGATGCTCGTACTAAACTGCTCAACCCCAAGTGGTACGAGGGGCTGCTCAAGCACGGCTACGAGGGGGTGCGGGAGATTGCCAAGCGGCTCAACAACACCCTGGGTTGGTCGGCTACAGCCGGGGCGGTGGACAACTGGATTTACGAGGAGGCCCACAACACCTACATCAACGACCCGCATATGCGCGAGCGCCTGCTGAATCTGAATCCCCATTCCTTCCGGCGGATGGTGGGCACGCTGTTGGAGGTGTATGGGCGGGGCTACTGGCAAACCAGCCCGGAAAACATTGCTCTGCTCCAGCAGTTGTATCAGGAGGTGGAGGACCGCATCGAAGGGGTCGCCTAGTTGCGCTTTCTGGGGATTGACCTGGGCTGGGTGTCGGGGCCGTCGGGACTTTGTTGCCTGGAGTGGGATGGGCAGGCTCTTGTTTTGCTCGACCTGGGCCGGCAACAACCCCTGGAGACGATCCTGGCCTGGGTGGACCGGTGGGCGCCGGAGGGACAGGCGGCGGGGGTGGCGGTGGATGCGCCGACGATCATTCCCAATGCCACGGGCATGCGTTTACCGGACCGGCTGACCCATCTGTATTTCCGGCGCTACCAGGCGGGGTGTTATCCGGCGAATTTGGGGCGGCCTTTTGCCCGGCGCACGGTGGGATTTGGGCAGGCCCTGTTGGCGCGCCAATTTCGCCATGGGGTGCACATCCAACCCCGTCGGCCCGACCGCTGGCAGATTGAGGTGTTTCCCCATCCGGCGGTGGTGCATTTGTTTGCCCTGCCGCGCATTCTCAAGTACAAGAAAGGGGGATTGGCCCAGCGACAACAGGAATTGCAAAAGCTACGGGATTTGCTGCTGCAACTCAAGGGGGGCGAACCGGCCTTGAACCTGAGGGATTTACCGGCCATTCCCAGCACCACTGCTGCCCTAAAGGTCTTAGAGGATCAGTTGGATGCCTTGGTGTGCGCCTATGTTGCTGCTTACTGGTGGTACTGGGGACGCCAAAAAAACCAGGTTCTGGGCAATGAACAGGAGGGCTACATCGTAGTGCCGCAGCAACCGGTTTCAGTGGAATAAGTCGGCTACTTCCTCGGCAAAACTCTGCACCCGTACGAACTCAAAGGGTCCGGCGACGGCACCCCACACTTGGGCATCGGTTTCCGGGTCCCGGCCCCGGTCCCAGCTCAAAAATTCCCGGTCGTTGACCCTGAATTCGCTATCGAGGTAGGTCCGTTTGCCCCGCCGCTCCACCCAGCAGCATTTGCCCTCCACCCGGCCGTGAAAGCTCTGGCCGTCCCAGGTGACGATCATGTTGCAACCGGGCAGGTGGACTAACCGGTCGGCCGTCAGGGCCTGGAGACGTTCTTTTTGGCGAGCCGCGCCGTAAAATTCGACCTCGTCCCGCACCAGGTAATTTTCGATTTCCAGGTGGTCGTTGACGGTGTGGATTTTGAGCACCCGTACCCGGTAGGGGTGGTGGAGTTCATAGTTGTAGGCTTGTTCGACGTACAGGCTAAGTCCGTTGAGCAGGGACCAGGGCAGGGGGCGCATGCACACGCGGATGTGGGCAAAAAAAGGGGGATTGGCGAAGGCCTGGGCCTGGTTACTGAAATCGGCGGCCAACCACCGGGCCAGGGTCCACTGATCAGTCGGATGGGTCATACACTACCATGGGAGCAAGGGGCGCTAGATTGATTGTAGGGTCTGGGGGAGACGGGTGAACACGGGATGGCGATTTTGGCTGGGCTGGCTCATTCTTCTCCTGTTGCTGGGTAATCTGGGGTTGCAGGGATTGGTGCGGGGGTTGGTGGTCCTGCTGGTGTTTTTCATCGTGGCACCGCCCCTGTTGCTCTGGGGGTTGCGTTGGTGGGTGCGTCGCCAAATCGCCGTTGGCCCCTGTCCGGTGTGCAGTACCTCCCTCCAGGGCTGGAACCAAACCCAGACCCAATGCCCCCACTGCGGCGAACGGTTGCAGGTGAAAAATGGACAGTTCCAGCGCCTCACGCCCCCGGGTACGGTGGAGGTGGAAGCGGTGGAAGTGCCGGAGAACTAGCGCGGATGTCCCTAGCTGCCCTGCGTCAGGTCCAACGGTCCGCCGGCGCCCAGTTCCATCCCGATGGGTACCCCTGGTGCTTTGGGCGGGAAATCCCCACGCGCGACCAATTGGAACGGGGGGTGATTTTGTTGGACCGCAGCCACTGGGGACGGCTGTTGCTCCAGGGGGCCGACCGGGTCCGTTACCTGCACAACCAAAGTACGAACAACATCCAAGCTCTCCAGGTGGGTCAAGGTGGCGATACGGTTTTGGTGACCCCTACTGCCCGGACGATAGATTTGGTGAGCGCCTACCTGGAGCCGGAGCAGATTCGTTTGCTGGTTTCGCCAGGGCAACGGCAGCGTATCCGACAATGGCTGGAAAAGTACATCTTTTTTGCTGACCAGGTGACGCTTACGGACGACAGCGAGGCCACGGCCATGTTCACGCTGCTAGGACCGGGGAGTCAGGCTTTGCTGGACCAACTGGGGGCGAGTGATTTAACGGCTCAACCGGTCGGCCATCACCGGGTGGTGACGTGGGCCGGTCACCCCTTGTGGATCGCTGTCGGCAGCGGTTTGGTGACCAGGGGTTATACGGTCATCCTGCCGGTGGCCATGGCGGCAGATCTGTGGCAGGGGTGGGTGCAGCAGGGGGCCATACCTTGGGGGGAGCAGGCCTGGGAGTGGTTGCGCATTGCCCAGGGGCGACCGGCAGTGGGCGCTGAACTCACGGAGGATTACAACCCCTTGGAAGCCGGGTTGTGGCATTGCGTATGTCTGCAGAAGGGCTGCTATATCGGGCAGGAGACCCTGGCGCGCCTCAACACCTACAAGGGGGTCAAACAACAGCTCTGGGGACTCCAGCTCACCGCACCGGCTACCCCAGGAACCCCTATCTACCTTGGGGACGAAAAGGTGGGCGTGCTCACCAGCTATACCCATTATTTCGGCCAAGAACACCGGGGACTGGGTTATATCCGCACCCGGGCGGGGGGCGCCGGCTTGACAGTCCGGGTGGGGGAACAAACCGCCACCGTGACCGATTTACCCTTTGCCCACCGGGGTTACCTGGCCCAGTTGCAGGGGTAATTGTTCCGCCGGGGGGATGGACCACTCGGGTTCGGTGCCGTTGAGCAGGGCTTGGGCCGCCAGGAGTAGATCGTTTTTCAGGGGTTGTAGTTGCTCTATTTCGTCAACGTATTGGGCCAGGACGGTCATGGGGTCGAGCACCTGACTCAAATCCACCTGGGTTAGGCGCTGGCGGGGTTGGTCCGTGACGATCTCCGGCTGCAAGGTGAAGTAATGGGCTGCCGCTAGGGCCTTTTGCAATTCCCCCACATTGATCAGGGCCTGTTGGGGCTGGCGAATCCGGTACATCACCCGCACCAGGGCATCAGCGATCGGCGTTTTGGCAATTTCGGCCAGTAGGGTCGCCTGGGGGTCGGCCGCCTGGGTCAAATCCGCCTGAATCGTGTACATAGGCCGGGTGGGCAAGGGGCAAAATTGCCAGCGGGTTTCCGTGGGTTCAATGTCCACCAAAACATACCCTTTGGCTTCTTTTTCCTCCCCAAAATCCACCCGCTCGATGCTGCCGGCATAGACCACCGGCGGTTCCGTCCAGAGCACCTGATGGCGATGTACATGCCCCAGGGCCACATAGCGAAAACAGGGCTGCGCCACCAGCGACAGGGGCACCGTAAACGTTTTACCGGGTGATAAGAACCGCTCTGCCCCCAACACCGCCTGCTCCACCATCACATGGGCCGCCAAAATGGCCGGAATGTCCGGGTCCAAACCGACAATTTCCCCCTCCAGTACCTCCCGCAATCGCTTGAGCAATAGGTTGTTGATGTCGTCCATGGATAAGCCCTGGGTTTCCGGCTTGGTCAGCAGCATGGAATGGGTAATCCAGGGCAGGGTGACCACCTGTAAGGGACCGTTGCGGGTTGTCAGGGTGTAGGTGGCTAGGGATTCCCCTACAATCACGCCCGGCACGTTCAACGCCCGATAAATGGACAGGGATGCCCCACCTTCCCCCTGCTTGTGCTGGTCGTGATTGCCCACCAACAGGACCACCGGAATTTGGGCCGCCACTGCCCGTAAAAATTGCCGGGCCAACAATTCTTGAATCACCGGCGGCGGTGTAGCGTCAGGAAAAGCATCTCCGGTAAACAACACCACATCCACCGGCAAGGCCAACGCCTGGTCCATCGCCGTTGCCAGCGCCCGGTAAACATCCTCCACCCGCGTATTCAAACCAGTCTGGGGATTGAGTCGCCCGTAACTTTGCCCACTGCCCAGGTGAATATCCGACAAATGCAGAATCCGCATGCCCATTGCCGACCCCCCTTTTTCCCCATTATGGCTTAGGAAATGCCCCTGTCCTTGAGCACCTGGCCGATGAGATACAAAGACCCGGTAATCACCGGCGTATATCCCTGGGGCGTGGCCGCTACCGCCTCCTGAACATGCTGATAAACCTGCACGGCTAGGTCTGGACAAAGGCATCGGCTGACCTCACGCAACGCCACCGGTTCGTGGTAAGCATGGCCGGGAATCGGTACAAAACTCACCCGGTCCCCCGGACGCAACAGCCGCCCTAAAATAGCCGGAGCATCCTTACTGGCCAGTAGCCCCATCACCCAATGCACCGGCATCAAATGCTCCTGGTCAATGTAGCGTCGCAACGTCTCCGCCCCCTCGGGATTGTGCGCCCCGTCGAGTAACACCTTTTGCCCCCCCCACGTGACCCACTGCAACCGTCCCGGCCAGCGGGTTTGGGCCATCCCCCGTTGCACTTTTTCTACCGGCAAATCCCATCCCTGCTGGCGCAGTTGGTTAGCAATTGCCAAAGCAATGCAGGCATTTTGTTTTTGATGCTCACCCAGCAAGGGAATGGGGTAATCATCACCCTGAAAACGCAGGATATTTCCGGGGGTGCTATCCGGCGGTTCCACCACCACCAACGGGCAAGCCAAGCGCCGGGCCAGGTCATCAATCACCGCCGCCGCCGCCGCTGCCATCGGCCCCCGCACCAGGGGACGCCCCGGCTTCAAAATCCCTGCTTTTTCCCGGGCAATATCCGCCAGCGTGGGACCCAAGCGCTCCTGATGGTCGAACCCAATGGACGTAATCACCGTCACCAGGGGATGGTCGAGCACGTTGGTGGCATCCAAACGCCCCCCCAATCCCACCTCAATCACCCCGATGTCCACCTGTTGTTCCGCAAAATAGACCCACATCAGGGCCGTGATGGCCTCAAATTCCGTGATGGACAACGCCTGGGCCTCCACCACCTGGTGAATCCGTTGCAAAATACGCCACCAATCCCCCTCCGTGATCGGCTGGCCGTTGATTTGCACCCGCTCCTGGTAGCGCACCAGATGGGGGGAAATATACAGTCCCGTGCGGTAGCCACAGGCCGTGAGTATGTGGGCCAGGTAGGCGCAAACCGACCCCTTACCGTTGGTCCCCGCCACATGTACAGCCGGCACCCGGTTTTGGGGTTGGCCCAGATGGTCCAGCAACCGCCGAATACGCTCCAACCCCAACGTAATGCCAAACCGTTGTAGCCCCTGAAAAAACGCCCGAACGTCCCCCATGAACTAGCGCAGCAACCGATAGTAGTCCTGAATCGTTTTGGGAGCCGGCATTCCCCCCCGCAAAGCGCGAATCGCCGCCACCGTCGCCCGGGCGCCCGCCAACGTCGTCACCAAGGGAATCTTATAGGCCAAGGCCGTGCGGCGAATCAATTGCCCATCCGCGTAGGCATCCTCCCCCGATGGCGTGTTAAGAATCAGGTGAATCTGCCCATTTTTCATCCAATCAATCACATGGGGGCGGCCCTCGTGCAACTTGAACACATGCTCCACCGGCAAACCGTGAGCCAACAGCACCTGCCGCGTCCCTTGAGTCGCCACCACCTCAAACCCCAGCTCCACCAACTCCCGGATAATCGGCACCGCCCCCTGTTTATCCCGGTCATTGAAGGACGCAAACACCCGCCCCGACAACGGCAGATGTTGCCCCGCCGCAATTTGGGACTTGGCGTAGGCTTGACCAAAATCCGGCGCTATCCCCATCACCTCCCCCGTCGAGCGCATCTCCGGCCCCAGGATCAAATCCGTACCAGGGAACTTTTCAAAGGGCAGCACCACCTCCTTGACCGAGTAGTAAGGGGGGACCACCTCCTGGGTGAATCCCACATCCCTAAGCCGCTCACCCGCCATCACCCGCGCCGCCAGCTTTGCCAGGGGAATGCCCGTCGCCTTGGCAATAAAGGGCACCGTCCGTGACGCCCGGGGATTGGCCTCCAACACATACACCTGCTCCCCCTGAATGGCAAACTGCACATTCATCAACCCCACCACGTTCAACCGCTGCGCCAGGGCACAGGTCCAGGTGCGAATTTGCGCCAACACCCGCTCCGATAACGAGTACGTCGGCAGCACACAGGCCGAATCCCCCGAGTGAACCCCCGCCTGTTCGATGTGCTCTAAAATGCCGCCGATGACCACCATTCCCTCTTGGTCCCGCAGGGCATCCACATCCACTTCAATGGCATTTTCCAAAAACTTATCCACCAAAATGGGGTGGTCCGGCTCCACCTGCACCGCCGTTTTCATATAGCGTTCCAGTTCGCCATCGGAATAGACGATTTCCATCGCCCGCCCCCCCAGCACATAACTGGGCCGCACCACCACCGGATAACCCAATCGCCGAGCGACCTGTAGGGCTTCCTGTTCGTTGTGGGCAATGCCGTTGGGGGGCTGTTGGATGCCCAACTCCTGGAGCAGGCGCCCAAACTTCTCCCGGTCCTCGGCAATGTCAATCGAGATGGGCGATGTCCCCCAAATACGGGTGGGCAACTCCGGTCGTTCGTTCAGGGCCTGATACAAAGGCAAAGCCAGTTTCAAGGGCGTTTGACCCCCGAATTGCACAATCACCCCCACCGGCTTTTCCGCCTCCAGAATATTCAACACATCCTCTAAAGTCAGGGGTTCAAAGTACAGCCGGTCACTGGTGTCGTAGTCCGTGGAAACCGTCTCCGGGTTGGAATTGACCATGATGGTCTCGTAGCCCCGTTCCTTCAGGGCAAAGGCGGCGTGACAACAGCAGTAGTCGAACTCAATTCCCTGGCCGATGCGGTTAGGGCCACCCCCCAAAATCACCACCTTGGGCTTATCCGTCGGACGCACCTCCGTTTCCTGCTCGTAGGTGGAGTAGTGGTAGGGGGTATAGGCCTCAAATTCCGCCGCACAGGTGTCCACCGTTTTATAGACCGGCACCACCCCGCTGCGCTGGCGCTGGGCGCGGATTTCCGCCTCCGTTTTGCGAGTAGCAAAGGCAATCTGCCGGTCGCTAAAGCCCTTTTGCTTAATCAGCTGCCAGTCCTCCTCCGTAAACTTGTCCAAGGGCGTCATTTTCAGGTAGCGTTCCGTATGGAGCAGGTCCGCCATTTCCCGCAAAAACCAGGGGTCAATGCCCGTGAGTTCGTAAATCTCCTCCACGGTTAACCCCAGCAACAAAGCATGGCGGATGTGGAAAATGCGGTCCGGGTTAGGAATGCGCAAATAGGCCCGCACCTGCTCAATCGTGGGCAACACCTCCGCACCATCACACCCCCAGCCCGCCCGCCCCGTCTCCAGGGAGCGAATCGCCTTTTGCAACGACTCCTGAAACGTGCGCCCGATAGCCATCGCCTCCCCCACCGATCTCATCTGGGTCGTCAGATGGGGCGTAGCACCAGGAAATTTCTCAAACGTAAAGCGGGGAATTTTGGTGACCACGTAGTCAATGCTAGGCTCAAAACAAGCAGGCGTCTTCTTGGTGATGTCGTTGGTCAACTCCGGCAGGGTATAACCCACGGCCAACTTGGCGGCAATTTTAGCGATGGGAAAACCAGTGGCCTTGGACGCCAAAGCCGAACTGCGCGAAACCCGGGGATTCATTTCGATCACCACCACATCACCATTTTGGGGATTCACGGCAAATTGAATGTTGGACCCCCCTGTTTCCACCCCGATTTCCCGGATGATGCGAATGGCATAGTCCCGCAGGCGTTGGTACTCCTTATCGGTCAAGGTTTGCGCCGGTGCCACCGTAATCGAATCCCCCGTATGCACCCCCATTGGGTCCACATTTTCGATCGAGCAAATAATCACCACGTTATCGGCCAAATCCCGCATTACCTCCAGTTCAAACTCCTTCCAGCCCAGGAGCGACTGTTCGATGAGAATTTGCGAGACAGGACTGGCCTCCAAACCGGCCCGGGCGATCTGCTCAAACTCCTCTTGGTTATAGGCAATCCCCCCGCCGGTTCCCCCTAAGGTAAACGCCGGACGAATGATCAACGGATAGGTATTAATTTGCTGGGCAATCTGTTGCGCTTCCTCCCAGCTTTCCGCCAGTCCCGATGGGCACACCTGCAAGCCGATGCGCTGCATGGCCTCCTTAAAAAGCCGGCGGTCTTCGGCCTTTTCAATAGCGCTCAATTTCGCCCCAATCAATTCCACCCCATATTGTTCCAGGACCCCCGTTTTGGCCAAACGCACCGCCAGGTTCAAGGCCGTTTGTCCCCCCATAGTCGGCAGCAGGGCCTGGGGCTGCTCCTGGGCAATCACCTGAGTCAGGGTTTCCACCGTCAACGGCTCGATGTAGGTGCGGTCGGCCATATCCGGGTCGGTCATGATGGTGGCCGGGTTAGAGTTGACCAGCACCACCTGATACCCCTCCTCCCGCAGAGCCTTGCACGCTTGGGTACCGGAGTAATCAAACTCGCAGGCCTGGCCGATCACAATGGGGCCGGAACCGATGAGCAAAATTTTTTCGATGTCCGTGCGCCGGGGCATGGCTACTCCTCAAGGGGGACAACGGTCTCGATACAACACCATGTAATCCACGATAATCCGCCGGGCAGCGGGACGTAAATCGTTGTTGAGGGTGCGATTGCGCTGGGTTTCATCGGCTAAACGCTACACGCGACACCACTCCCCCGCCTGGGTCATTACCATCTGGGCGCGAATACGCATCAAGGCAACGATTTGGCGGTTACGTAAAGGGCATGGCGCGCTCGGGACGAAATAGCCATCCATCACCGTTAGATAAGCCACGGCAAACACTTCATCCGGGGTGAATTTTACCAAGTTCCACTCGCCATAACGGTTGCCCAGAAATTGCTCACAAATGCGGACATTTTGTTTCCCTTCCACCCGCCAGGATAAGGCATTAATCAAAGCAGCTTGGCAGTCCACCGGCTGGTGAGGACCGGATAAAAATTCGGCCATTTCTGGCGTTAAAACTCCCTTGGTCCGGGCCGTGCGCACCAAAGGAATATCGAGATAGGCATCGGCAATAGGCATAGAGGTGAGCGGTGAATCAGCGCGGGCGGGTGTCCCCATAGCCCCTAGCACCAGTAACACCAAGCTTAGCAAGCGCTGACGATTCATCCCCATCCCCGGCTTTTTCCTTAACATATCATACGCGGGTCATGGACCTGGGTTTTGTTCAGCAATAAACAATTGATACCCCAGGCGATGGACGGTACGGATGCCCAAACCGGGGGGTAATTTTTTGCGCAGGCTGAGCAGGTGGGTATCCAGGGAGCGCCCCGTCTGCTGGCCCCAGACCCGCTCCTGCAACACCTGGCGCGGCACCACCTCCCCTTGGCCCTGGACCAGCAACGCCAGGAGTTGAAATTCGTGGGGCGTCAAAGGCAGCGCCTGGTCTCGGTAAAACCCCCGCTGGGCCAGCAGATCCAACGTCAAATCCCCGTAGGTCAAGATAGGTTTTCCCCGCTGCCAACGCCGCACCAATGCCTGCACCCGCGCCCTGAACTGGGCTAGGCCAAAGGGTTTCACCAGATAGTCGTCCGCCCCAGCCTCCAACCCAGCAACGATGTCCCGTTCTTGATTGCGCGCCGAAAGGACCAACAACATGCCCTGCTGCCGTTGGGACCACCAGCGAGCCAAGTGCAACCCCTCATCCCAGGCCTGGGGCCAGTCCAAGTCCAGTACCCACAGGGCGCCCAGTTGCGTCTGAGTATAGCCTTGGGCCAGACTGTCCAGCAGCGTCACCCGATAGCCCGCTTCTTGCAAATGCCACCCCAACAACAGGCGCAGTTGCCGGTTGGGAATCAGCAGGATGATAGGCAACGATGCTACCCCACCGTTGGCTCAACCCTGGATTATACCGGCGACCCGTTGCTGGGCCTATGGCGGTTTACAATGGGGGTGGGTTGGGGGTCACAATCTATGAGCCGCTTAACCAGACACCAGCAGGCACGCCGGGCCCTCGCCGTAAACACGTCCCTGTTTGTCATAGCTTCGGCAGCCTTGGCGGTCATCCTCCTGGGGGACATCCTGCGCCATCTGGTCGCCGGGAGCGCTTGGGGGTGGTGGGGGATGACTCTGACGTTGGTGTTGTGGCTGCTGCTGGGCTGGGGCAATTTCCGGGGAGCGTGGCGGTCCTTTAGTCGTATGGCCTACGGTACCTCCCAATTCCAGGGATTCTTGAGTTGGTTATCGTCATGGCTGCTGGCTTGGCTAGCCTGGTGGCTGTAGGTCTCGCCTACCAATCGCAAAGGGTGCGGATTTGCTGACGACACTGGCTAGTGGCCACCCGCAGAGTCTCCTGGGTGCGCTGGTACTCGCCGGCGTTGCCCTGCTGGAGGTACAGATCCGCCGCCCGGCGCAAGTCCTCAATGCCCTCCCGCACCTGCCGCTGGTTGTAGCGCAGCACCCCCCGGTTGTAAAAGGCCTCGGCGTAGGTGGGACGCAACTCAATAGCCCGGCTGTAGTCTTCGATGGCACCGGCTCTGTCGCCCAGAGCAGAACGGGCTAACCCCCGCCCCACATAGGGTTCCGGGTAACTGGGGTCCAGCCGAATGGCCTGGTCAAAGTCCTGGATGGCTCCCTGCTGGTCCCGTTGGATGTAGCGCATCACTCCCCGCGTAGCATAGGCCGCCGCATAGTTGGGGTTAGCCCGCAGTGCCTGTGTCAATTGGTTCAACGCCCCGGCAATATCCCCCTGGCGATACCGCTCACTAGCCAGCAGGTAAAAATCATCAGCCCGGTTGGGATTGACCGCTACCCGAGGTGCCGCAGTCAGGTTAGGTTTCACCGGACGCGGTGCCCAACTAAGATAGGTGTTGATGGGAATCCCCAGATTAAAACCAGTTTTGACATAGACCATCTCCCCCTGCCGCTCGAGTTGCCCACCGTCGGCCCGCCCATGCACCCCCACCAATCTAGCCTGGCTATCTAGAACCGGCCCGCCACTCATCCCCGGCAGCGTGGGGTTGCTGTACACCAAACCATACCCATCGGCCAACGGACGGCTGGCATTGGCTGTAACGCGCCCCACCGTGAAGTTATAAATCGGCTCAGTAATTGCCGGCCCCCGCTGGGGAAACCCCGCCACATACACCGGACTACCCTCGACAAGTTTACTGGCATCCCCCACCATCGCCACGGGATAGGTCCTGTCAGTCGTAAACTTCGCCGTTGCCAGGTCCACGCCGGCCAGCTTTTGCACCGTATCGTATTTCAGGGGATGGCGTTGACCGTCAGGGGTAACGACGTCGTACTCGTCCTGCACCGGCACCACATGGGCGGCTGTAAGTACAGTGTAGGTATTCCCCTCGCGACTCAGCAGGACTCCCGACCCCGGATTGACCCCATCAATCAAGACCGTAATGCCCTTGGCAACCCTAGAAACAGCCGTTGCCGGGTCCGCCGAGTCTAGAGGACGCTGTCCGAGCACCAGCACCGCACCCAGCATCAAACCCAGCCCTAGCGCCCCTGCCCTCATGTCAGTCCTCCCCCGCCCTTGCCCTCCCATTATAGGCCGGCGGCGCCGTCTCCCAAATTTGGTGAGGACGCCCCAGAGCGATGCCATGTTCTGCCAGCGCCTGAATCACCCGCCGACGAAATTCCCGTTCAACAGCCCACTGTTGTCCCGGTTGCGTTTTGAGCCACACCCGCAGCAGCAAGCCATCGTGGCGGGCCGCATCAATCCCCAGCACCTCCGGTCGTTCTAGCAATCGCTGGCGCCAATCCGGGTCGGCATAAAGGGCTTGGGTCACCTGTTTGAGCACCTCTAGCGCCTGGGTCGGGTCCGTTTGACAATCCACCAAAATCTCAAAATTCACCCGCGACCACAGGCGCGTCAGATTCGACACCTTGACAATACTGCTATTGGGAATGGTAATGAGGCATCCTTCGGGATTGCGGAGCTGGGTAATGCGTAAGCTCATGCTTTCCACCGCACCGCTGTATTCCCCAATCTGCACCACATCACCGATGCCAAACTGGTCCTCCCACAGGATGAGCAAACCATTGATGATGTCTTTGATCACGTTTTGGGACCCCAGGGAAATCGCCAGCGCCAGCAACCCCCCAACAGCGAACAGGGAACTCACCGGCACGCCCAGGGTATTCAATATGTACCCGGCCCGCACCAGATAAATCCCCGCCGTCTTGACCCCGCGCAAGGTTTGAATCGTGGTGGAAATCCGCAAGGACCGCCGATTCAGTTCCTTGACGTCGAACAGGTCGTAGGCTTCCCAGACTTTTTGCAGACGGTCAATCAACAGGTCAGTGACTTTGCCGGCCAACCCCGTGAGGAACCAAACCCCCAACCACAGCAGGGGCAACCGCAAAACCGCCATCGAAACGCCGCGGGTTTGGGGGAAGATAGCCAGGATATAGGCCAGCCCCGCCAACCAGATCCCCATTTGCAGCCACACCAGTAAATAGCCGATGAAAGCCCACAACCGGTAGCGCTGCACCCGACCGAAATGGGGACTGAGGACCTGGGGTAAGGGGGTAGGAGCAGTCGAGGACTCCTGGACCAAACGCCGGTGCAATCGGTCCTGCTGACGACGCCCATATCTCTGCAAAACCAGCACCAACAAGCTCGCCATCAGGGCCAGCCCCAGGATTTTCAGGGCTTGGAGCAATTGCTGCACCAGGGCTTGGGGCGTGCGCTGGCGAATTGCCTCCTGCAACGTTGTCTGGATAATGTCTCGCCACTGTTGGGCCAAGGCCGAAACCGGCAGGCCGTTGAACGAGGCATCCCACTCGGTCACTGTCAGGATGGTGATATTTTGTTGTTGCCCCTCCGTCCGGCCCAGCAGCACCACCTCATTGTTGAGCGTCGCCACGGCAATCAACACCTGGGGTTCCCGCTGGTCCAGGAGATGTTGGGTGTAGGGGTGAATGATGCGCCTTAGGTTAGCCTTGATCAGTTCTGCCCGCACTTCCACCGGGATGAGCGTACCTGGATTATTGCGGTCCCGCACTGTCGGCGAGGCGATGGTGAATAACACGCGCCCGTCAAACACCACATTCGTCACCTCAATGTTGCCGTAGCGGGTGACACCGGGTGGCGGCAGGGTAGGAGGCCCGGACTGGGGTAGGGCCAACTGGGCATTCACCGCCGGAGTTACCCAAAGCAGCAGCCATCCCAGCCCCACGGCTACCAGTAGAGACAACCATTGCCGTCGCTTCATAGGTGCAAATGGACCCATGTGCGAATAGTAGTTGCAGAGTTGTTCTTGTAAGTTCCCCTGGCCTATAGGCGGACAACTCCCATCCCGGCCAGCCACTCAATCAACTACTTAATCAAGTCAAAGATGCGGAACATCGGCAAATACATGGCCACCAAAACTGAACCCACCAGCCCCCCCAACACGACAATCATCATCGGCTCCATGATGCTGGTGAGGGCCTTAACAGCCGCTTCCACTTCGGCCTCGTAAAAATCTGCCACCTTGGTGATCATGGCGTCCAGTTCCCCGGTTTCTTCCCCCACACTGATCATCTGAATCGCCATGTTAGGAAACACTTTGGCCTTGTCTAACGCTACAGAGATGAGACCTCCGGCTTGAATCTCTGCCCGCGCCGCCTCAATGGCATTGGCAATGATCTGGTTACCTGCCGTATCCCGCACGATTTCTAAGGAAGTCAACACCGGCACCCCCGAACGGGACAGGGAACCAAACGTTCGGCTAAAACGGGCCACCGCATTTTTACGAATCAAATCCCCAAAAATCGGCAAGTTCAAAGCCAGCCGGTCAATCAATTCCCGCCCGGCCCGTGTGCGGTAGGCTGTTGTATAGCCAAAGACCGCCGCCGCCACCAACCCCACCACTATGGCCAAGTTCACCGGATTGCGCATCCACTGGCTAAGATTGACCATAAACTGGGTAAAGGCCGGCAACTCCCCCCCCAAGCTAGCAAAAATATCCCCAAAAATGGGAATCAAAAACAGTACCATCCCCAAAAACACAGCAATCGCAATTAACGCCACCGCCACCGGATAGGCCATCGCTGATTTGATCTGCTGTTCCAGGCGAGCCGCATCCTCCAATAGTTTGGCCAACCGGTTTAACACCTCATCCAGAACCCCCCCTGCTTCCCCCGCCTGGATCATAGCGACATAGAGGTTATCAAAGACTTCTGGATGTTGCCGCATGGCCTCCGATAGGCTCGTCCCCTGCTGGACATCGGCACTGACCGCCGCCAGCACCTTCTTCATCTTGGGATTGGTCTGCTGTTCCACCAAAATAGCTAACCCCCGCGCCAGGGGCACACCGGCATTGACCAGCGCCGCAAACTGACGGGAAAAAAGCGCCTTATCCTTAACCGTAACCGTACTCAAAAAGGAAATATCAATTTCAGTCTTGAAGGGGTCAAAAGGCTGGACCTCCTTAATTTCCTGCACAAAAAAGCCTTGCTCCCGCAGGATACCACGGGCTTCCTTCAGGTCTGTCGCCTTTACCCGCCGTTCCCGAGAACGACCTTGGGCATCCCGTACACGGGCCAAATAGGTGGTGGGCATACGCACTGACCTCCAAAAACGTCTACATCCCAGGAGGAGCTAGACACTTTTGCCCGCAGCCGCCGGCGATCCAGCAATCAACCGTTGCAGTTCCTCAGGCTTCGATGTCTTGGCCATCACATCCTCGTAGCTGCATTCCCCCCGCTTGTACAAATCCGCCAGGACCTTTTCCAACGTCTGCATCCCGTACTTGGCCCCCGTTTGGATCGCCGAATAAATTTGGGGCGTTTTCCCCTCCCGGATCAGGTTGGCAATCGCCGGCGTCACCACCATGATCTCTTGCGCCATCACCCGCCCGAATTGCCCCGGTTTGGGATTTTTACGGCGCACCAGCGTCTGGCTAAACACCGCCACCAAGGACGTGGACAACTGCACCCGAATCTGCTGCTGCTGCTCCGGCGGAAACACATCCACAATCCGGTCCACCGTCTGCGCTGCCGAGCTGGTATGTAGGGTGGCAAACACCAGGTGGCCCGTTTCCGCCGCCGTCACCGCCAACTGGATCGTCTCCAAATCCCGCATCTCCCCCACCAGGATTACATCCGGATCCTCCCGCAAGGCCGCCCGCAGGGCATTGGCAAAACTCCGGGTATCCTCGTTCAACTGCCGCTGGTGGATGATGCTCTTTTTCGATTCGTACACAAATTCTATTGGGTCCTCAATGGTAATAATATGTTCCGCCCGCGTGGTGTTGATATTTTCGATCATCGCTGCGAGCGTGGTGGATTTCCCCGAACCCGTCGGCCCCGTCACCAACACCAACCCCCGCGGCTTTTCCGACATTTCCCGCACCACCGGCGGCAACCCCAGGGACTCAAAACTGGGAATTTTAGAAGGCAACGCCCGCAAACAGGCCGCCACCGTCCCCCGGTCCTTATACACATTCACCCGGAACCGCCCTAGCCCCTTGATCCCATAGGAACAGTCCAACTCCCAATTCTGCTCAAAAATCTTGCGCTGGTTATTGTTCAGAATGCTATAGATCAAGCGCTGGCATTGTTCCGCCGTCAGGGGAGGATGCTCAGTCGGGGTCAACTTCCCACTAATACGGATATAAGGAGGCAAACCCGCCGACAAATGCAAATCCGATCCGCCCCGCTGAATAACCTCCTCCATCAAATCTTCCATCATCAGCTCCATGGCCATCCTCCCTCATTCAATCGGTAAAGCGCGGTGTCAAACAGTAGGGGCATTCCATCCACTCCGGCCGGAGTGTAGCTTGGCAACCGCGGCAGACCAACCCCTGTTTGCGCTTGGCCTTCAGTTCCGCCTCCAAGCCACTGTCGGTGAAAGTCACGCGCTCCACTTCCTCCAGGGTAGTCAACCCTTGCTGCACCAGTTCCAAACTATAGGCCAGCAGGGTCTTCATCCCCTCCTCCACCGCCGCCTCCTTGATAACCTCCGTTGGGGCATTGTCGGTAATCAGCCGCTGAATACGCTCCGTCACTCGCATCACTTCATATACCCCAACCCGGCCCTTGTAGCCCGCCCCGTTACACTTGCTGCAAATGGGCTGACCCTGGGCCTTCGCTTGGCGGATTTGCTCTGCCGTTAAGGTATTGGCGCGGTAGAAGGTCAACCCTTGGCCAGAACCGCTCAGCCCAAATCGGGCCAGTTCCTCCGCCGTGGGACTGTAGGGAATCCGGCACTCGGTACATACCCGCCGCATCAACCGCTGGGCCAACACCCCAATCAACGACGCCGACACCATGTGGGACTCCACATCCATCTCCGCCAGGCGGGCAATCGCGCTGGGCGCATCGTTCGTGTGCAATGTGGTCAACACCAGGTGACCCGTCAGCGCCGCCTCAATCGCTGTCTTGGCCGTCTCCTTGTCCCGTGTTTCCCCCACCAAAATCACATCCGGGTCCTGCCGGAGAAATGCCCGCAAGATGGTGGCAAAATCCACCCCCTTTTCCCGCAACACCTGTACCTGGGTTAAACCTGGCAAGGTGTACTCAATCGGGTCTTCCGCCGTGTTGATGTTGATCCCCGGGTCGTTGCGCTCGGCCAGGCAGGAATACAAAGTGGTAGTTTTCCCCGAACCCGTCGGCCCCGTCACCAGGATTAAGCCATAGGGGCGCTTGATCATTTCCCGCACAATTTGTAGAGTTTCCGGGTCCGTAATCAGCTTATCTAAACCCAACTGCGTCGCTGAATTGTCCAAAATCCGCATACAGATTTTTTCCCCGTAGCGGGTGGGCACCGTACTGACCCGAAAGTCAATCTTCCGGCCCTGGAACACCCGACGAATACGACCGTCCTGGGGCAAGCGCCGCTCGGCAATGTCTAAATTAGCCATGATTTTGAACCGGGAGACCACCGCTGGAATGACCTGCTTAGGTAAGTTGTCCCAACCCGGCTGCAATACCCCATCCTTACGAAAACGAATCCGTAGATATTCTTCCTGGGGTTCGATGTGAATATCTGAAGCGCGCTCTGCCAGTGCCTTGGCTAAGATGTTGTTAGCCAGGGCAACAATCGGTGCCTCCTGGGAATCAGCCAAGGCCGTCGCCAGGTCCACTTCCGCTTCATCTTGGGCCTCTTCCAGTTGCTCATAATCAGAGAGATCAATCTCCGTCTGGATTTGGACGGCCTGGGCATTGCCCGCTGCTTGGGCCGCCTTCATCTCATCAGCGTACTGGTTGAGTAAGTGCAAGAAGTCTTCCCGGGTGATCACCCGCCGCCGCAGGCGCAGGCCCTTGGAACGGGTAAGGCGGTTAAGCTCATCCAGCGCCTGCAAATTGTCGGGATTGACCATGGCCACCGTCAAGCTGGGATTCTCCCCCTCCTGGCGGGCTACCGGTAAAAATTCATAACGCCGGCAGATGTCCAAGGGAATCAGGAAGTCTACCAGCTCCTTGATCTGGGCCAGAGAAATCGGGGTCAGTTCCGGGTCGAGGGACTCAACCCCATAGAGGACCTTCAGCTCAAACAACTGTTGCCGCTTGTACTGCCGGACCAGTTCTGCCGGTAGGGCTTTGCCGGTCATTTCCTTGAGGACTTCCGGCAGGGGACGTCCCTGATCCCGGCTGACCTGCAACGCCTTCATCACCTGTTCCCGATCGGCAACGCCGGCTTTGACAATGTCCTTAACAATCGGGCTGGTTCCAGCCTGCCGCGTAACCAACGCCCTACGGGCAGCAATGGGGGGATTTACCATAGCAATAGGGAGATAGCCGTGCCAAAACCAAGGATAATTCTAGCTTACACGCTCCCCTAAATTTCCCCAAGATTTTCGCGAACTTTTTTAGCTGCTATGTTTTCAGTTGATTTGGGGTATCTTTAAAAAATACACTTTACGCTCTGGGCTGCGGGGGGGGGGTTAACCACACCTGCTAGTGGCGGCTAGGGGGGTTATAGGGATGTTAATTTAGGAGTATCCTGGGACGAGATGTGAGTGTTACGGTTGGCTTTATGGTAAACACACCTTCCCATCCTGAAGATGTCAATCCTGAAGTGGTCACGGCGGAGTCGGAGGGTGAAACCCTAGCGGCGCCGGACACGGTCGAACCTCCGGCTACCTTTGGCGACCTGAAAGTGGAAGAGGAAGTGACGCCGGAGGCCATGGCGGCTCTGCGGGAGGAACTTTTACGGGAACGGGAACGCTACGCAGCCTTGAAACAGGCCCATCAGGATTTGGACCAACAACTCCGGGCAACTCAGCAGCAGTTGGAGGAAAAACATAACCAGATGCTGCGGCTGGCGGCGGATTTCGAGAACTACCGGCGCCGGGTCCAGCGGGAGATGGAGGAGGCGGTTTTTAAGGCCAAGGCCAAGGTGCTGACTGAACTGCTGGCGGTGGTGGATAACTTTGAACGGGCGCGCGCCCACATCCAGCCGGAAACGGAAGAGGGCATGACCATCCACAAGAGCTATCAGGGGGTTTACAAGCAAATGGTGGAAGAACTGAAGAAAATGGGCGTTGCTCCCATCCCCAGTAAGGGTCAGCCCTTTGACCCCACCCGCCACGAAGCGATCATGCAGGAGGCTAGCCAGGAATACGCCGAGGGGGTGGTGATGGAGGAATTGCGCCGGGGCTATTTCCTTAAGGAGGGCAATGAGGAACGGGTGCTGCGCCATGCCCTGGTGAAGGTGTCCACCGGTAGCGACCAACCGACGGCTGAGGGCCCTGGGTCGGAACCTCCACCGGCGGAAGGTGTGTAGGTGGTGCCGGGGTTTGGGGTTAAGATAAAGGGGGAATTCCTGCCCAACTTACCCGGGAGGTAGGAATTACTCAGGTTGGTGATCGCTGTCACCCGTTTTTGGGGAATGCTACTGGTGTGGCTTTGGTTGCCTGTTCCATAGACCTGGTGGATAGACGCCTATGGCCAAGATTGTCGGTATTGACCTAGGGACAACGAACAGTTGTGTGGCGGTGCTAGAGGGAGGCCAGGCGACGGTGATCCCCAATGCCGAGGGCGGCCGAACAACCCCTAGTGTGGTGGGGTTTGGCAAGTCGGGGGAGCGCTTGGTGGGGCAACCGGCTAAGCGACGGGCAGTGACGGATGCGGAAAACACTATCTACAGCATCAAGCGGTTTATTGGGCGGCGGTGGTCGGAGACGGAGGAGGAACGGCGGCGGGTGCCCTACAAGTGCGTCCCCGGTAAAGACAACACGGTGAATGTGGAAGTGCGCAACCAGGTGTACACCCCCCAGGAGATCTCTGCCATTATTTTGCAGAAGTTAAAACAGGACGCGGAGAGTTTCCTGGGCGAGCCGGTGACCCAGGCGGTGATTACGGTGCCGGCCTATTTCAGCGACGCCCAACGCCAGGCCACCAAGGATGCGGGGACCATTGCCGGGCTGGAGGTGTTGCGGATCATCAATGAGCCGACGGCAGCAGCCCTGGCCTTTGGGGTGGATAAGCAGGACCAGGACCAAACGGTGTTGGTGTTTGACCTGGGGGGGGGGACGTTCGATGTGTCCATCCTGCGTATGGGGGACGGTATTTTTGAGGTGATCGCCACGGCGGGGAATAACCACCTAGGGGGGGATGATTTTGACGCCTGTCTGGTGGAGTGGATTTTGCGGGAGTTTCAGGAGCAGGAGGGGATTGACCTACGGGAAGACAAAATGGCCCTGCAACGGGTGCGGGAGGCGGCGGAGAAGGCCAAGATAGAACTCTCCAGTGCCCTCAGTACGACCATCAACCTGCCTTTCATTGCCTCCGATGCTACCGGCGCCAAGCACATTGACCTGGAGCTGACGCGGGCTAAGTTTGAGGAGTTGACCCGCCATCTGGTGCAGGCCACGTTGGAACCGGTCGGGCAGGCTTTGCGGGATGCGGGCTTGAAAACGCGGGATATTGACCGGATTTTGTTGGTGGGGGGGTCCACCCGCATGCCGGCGGTGCAAAGGGCTATTCAGGACTACTTCGACGGCAAGGCGCCGGAGAAATCGGTCAACCCGGATGAGGCGGTGGCGATCGGGGCGGCGATTCAGGCGGGAATTTTGGGCAAAGAGACGGTGGTGAAGGACTTGTTGCTGTTGGATGTCACGCCCCTGTCGTTGGGAATCGAAACCCTCGGCGGTGTCTTTACCAAGATCATCGAGCGCAATACGACAATCCCCACCAGCCGCTCCCAGATTTTCTCGACGGCCACGGACAACCAAACGGTGGTGGAGGTGCACATCCTTCAGGGAGAACGCCCCATGGCGGCCGATAACCGCAGTTTGGGACGGATGGAATTGACGGGTATCCCCCCGGCCCCCCGGGGTGTGCCCCAGATTGAGGTGACGTTTGAGATTGACGCCAACGGCATCCTCCAGGTGACGGCGGTGGACAAGGGGACGGGCCGGAGCCAGTCGGTGCGTTTGACCAATACGGGGGGCCTTAGTCCCGAGGAGATCAAACGCATGACCCTGGAGGCCACCTTTAACGCCGAGGCCGATGCCCGCCGTAAAGCCCTGGTGGAGTTAAAAAATCAGGCGGACATCCTGCTGTCTATGTACGAAAACACCCTGCGGGAACATGGGCCTTATATCAATGAGGCGGTGAAATCCGAAGCGGCAGCCCGGGTGGGGCGCATCAAGCGGATGATGAACGATTCCATGACGTCCCCGGAGGAGTTTCGCCAGGAACTGGATGCCCTGAATGTCAACCTCAGCCAGATGGGGGCTGCTGTTTATCAACGCACGGTGGTGACCGGCGGCAGCAGTGATTTTGAGCAACTGGAGTAACTACAGGGGGGGTAAGACGCGCCCCTGAAACCAACGGGTGAGACCGAACAGGGCCAGGGAAACCAGGAGCAGCACCAGGGCAATGGCCGTTGCGGCTGGGTAATTGAATTCCTCGAGTTGTTGGTAGATGTACACGGTGGCCGCCAGGGTTCGGTAGGGGATGTTGCCGGAAATCAACACAACCACTCCGAATTCGCCGATGCCCCGGGCCAGGGCCAAAGTAAAACCGGTGACCAGAGCTGGGGTCAAGGGGGGTAAGATCACCCGCCAGAAGCACCACCAGGGGGAGGCCCCTAGGGTATAGGCGGCTTCCTCCACTTCCGGCTCCAGTTCCCCCAACACCGGCTGAACGGTCCGTACCACAAACGGCAGCGTGACGAACAACTGGGCTAACACCACCGCCTGCACCGAAGCGGTGAAATTTAACGGTAGCCAGCGTCCCAGCCAGGTCCCCTCGTCCCACCATTGGCCGATCACCCCCCCCTGCCCGTACAGGGTCGCCAGGGTGATGGCGGCTACCACCGACGGCATGGCCAAGGGTAAGTCCACCAGGCTATCCAGCCAGCGCCGTCCTGGAAACTCGTAGCGCACCAGCACCCAGGCCAAAACTAATCCCAGGACGGTATTCACCAGGGCTGCGATCAGGGCGGTTGCGAACGTCAGTTGATAGGCCGCCACTGCCACCGGATCTGTGACCCAGCGCCAGAACGCCGACCAGGTGGATAGCCCGCTCTGGCCGATTAATGCGCCTAGGGGCAACAGGAGCATGAACCCCAGATAGCCGTACATCAGCGCCGGTAACCAGGGTGAGTATCGGGTCATGGTCCTACCCGGGCCGTTGCCCGTTGCGCCTGGTCAAAGATGGCTCCGTCGGCGAATAACCGGGCATGGACCTTGGCCCAGCCGCCAAAATCGCCAATGGAGTACAGGGGATGCACCGGTTGAAACCGATGGGCGAACTGCTGGCGCACCTGGGGGTCAAAGGGCCGGTACCCCATTTCGGCATAGATTTTCTGCGCTCGTCGGCTAAACAAAAAGCGGGTAAAGGCCTCCGCCACCGTCCGCGTCCCCCGCCGGTCCACCACCCGGTCGATCACCGTCACCGGAAAGTCCACCCGTACATTGGGCGAGGGCACCACGTAGGGAAGCCCCTGGGGTAGGGAGGCGTTCAAAAACAGCACCTCGTTCTCAAAATTAATCATCACATCGCCGATGCGGTTTTTGACAAATTTATCGGTGGCATCCCGGCCAGAATTCGCCAAAACCCTGGTATTGGCCAGCAATCGGTTCAGGTAGGCCCGCGCCTGGACCTCCCCCGCCGTTTTTTGGATGGCTCCAAACCCGGCCAGAATCCCCCAGCGGGCATTTCCCGAGGTCCTGGGATTAATCAACACCACCTCCACATCCGGGCGGGTCAGGTCGTTCCAGGTGCGAATGTTACGGGGATTGCCGGGACGGGTAACCAACACCATCACCGTCGTCGCCGGCACCGCCTGGTTCGGCAAACGTTTTGACCAATCCGCCCGCACCAACCCCTTTTCCACCAGGGGGTCAATGTTGCTCTGGATATTCTGCGCCAGGATGTCCGCTGCCAGACCCCCCAAAATGGCCCGGGTTTGCGCCCCCGATGGCCCATAGGACTCCCTGAAAAGGACCCGCTGGCCGGTGCGGGCTTGCCATTCCTGCTGAAAGGCGGGGATCAGTCTGGCAAAGACGGGTTTGGCCACGGCATAGGCCACCAGGGTCAGTTCCGTGCCCCCCTCCACCCGCCCCCACCACACCGGGGAAGTCCCTAGACCGAGACCTACCAGCCCCGCCAAAACCAGGAGTAACGACCACCCCTTGGTCATAACCTCAAAAACCGATAGGAATGTCGGTAATTTTAGCATGGGTGGGGCAGGGGGGATAATGGAGGGTATGGTGTGGCTTGTCATCGGCATCCATTTGGCCATCTGTGGGGGCTGTTGGTGGCTGGTGCGGTTCCTGCTGGGATTGCGGCGGACGTTGGTGGGGGTCACCCGGGCGATTGACGGGGCGGAGCGAGCTACTCACCGTTTTCTGGTGGGAGCGCCGGCGGCCATCCGCTGGGGGCAAACGGGTGCCCAGGGCCTGCGGCAACAAATCCCCCGCTGGGGTGCCTACGGTCAACGGGTGCAGCAGGTGCTGACGGTACTGGTGTGGCTCCGGCGGGGCATTCAGGCGGTTCAATCGAGGACCAGGGGCAGTCGTCGCCAGTAACGAATCCCTGTGGGGTTCACCTGGAATTGGCAGGGGAGCACTTCCACCCCCCGTTGCACCGCCTGGCGCAGGAGTTGACCGTAGGTGGGGTCGGCGGCATCGCCCGGGGCGAAGTGGGTACAGTCGCTCCGACCGATGAAGTAAATCACCACCGCCCGCGCCTGGGGAACCAATCCCATCAATTCCCGCAGGTGTTTCTGGCCGCGTACCGTCACTGTATCGGGGAAGCGGGCCAATTGTCCCTCTACCCAAGTTGTGTTTTTGACCTCGACGTAGATGGGTCGCCTGCCGCCTGTGAGACAAAAGTCCACCCGGCTGCCCTCCCGGCCGTAGGCCACCTCCCTCCGTAGGGTCTGATAGTCGTCAAGCTCCGGCAAGCCGTGTTGTTCCAGCAACCGGCGCACCACGGGATTGGGGCGGGCGGTATTGATATTTACCCAGGTGGGTTCGCTGTCTTCGACGTGGATCAGTTCCCAGGTGTAGGGCAACCTGCGGCGCGGATGGGGCTGGTGGGAGACGCACACCGGTCGCCCCGGCACTGCCACCCCGGTCATGGGGCCGGTGTTGGGGCAATGGGCGGTAATCACTTCCCCCGTATCCAGGCGAATGTCGGCCAAAAAGCGTTGATAGCGTTTTTGCAACCGACCGGTCAGGAGGGGCGGGTAGGTGTAAAGCCAGGTCATGGAATCAACCGATAATTGCACCCCATCCGGCAGTCTAGCGCGCCCACTAGATGGCCCGTCTTGACGCCCACCGGGATTCCCGACCACACTGGGAGAGAAAGCTCAAGGGGTTGGCAGCCATGGAGGGGTTTTGGACCAATGTGGGCCGCTATTTGCGTTACTTCGTGACCGTGATTTTGGGTGTATTTTGGACGGCGGCCCGGAGTTTACAGCGCCTGAGTCAACGGCCCGTGACGGCCATCGCCACCATCACCCTCCTGGTCAGCGGGGTGAGTTTGGTCTATTTCACCCTGTTGGCCATGTTGGGATATTAAAAGGGCCGGTTGCCCGACCCTTGTGCGCCCTGTGGAACGTTTGCTCCAGTCGCTATCCCTAGTGTTGCCCAGAAATGCCGACCTGGCCGTGATGGGGGGCTGGCCTGATCGGTGCCCGGGATCACAGCTCTAGCTGCTAATCAGCCCCTGTAACTGTTCTGCCAAACGGTCGGTCACGTCCTGAACCACCTGGCGGGCAGCCTTGCGACCAGTGCAGTAGGTCGGCCAGTAGTCGTTCAAACAGAGGGCTTTGCCCACCCGCAGGGTCAGGCGACGGTCCCCCAAGCGCAGGGGTTGGTGGCGCCCCCGTAAATGATTCACCACAGACCAGAGGATGAGGACAACTTCCCCAAAACGGTCGGCCGAGGGTTTCTCCCGCAGATAATCGTCGGTGACGCTGGTGAGCTGCTCGACCAACTGCATGTGCCAGAGACGGAGTTCCGCTTCCTGGGCAATCCGGTCCGCCAGCCCACGAGCTACAGGGGAGAGGGTCGCCAAATCCTGCCGGTATATCCACTCCCGGGCCACGGCTTCAATCCGCCGACACCGGTCGATCACGCTGCCTTCGGCGGTCAACCCCAAAAATGATTCCGTCACCTGCAGGGCCACGTCCCGCAAATGGTCTAACCGCAGGCGCAGACGGTCATTCACCGTCAGGTCATCCGCCAGGGTCGGGCGGGGGTGATGGTAGAACTGGGCATAGAAGGCTTCCATTTGGTTGAGGAGATAATCCGCCAACCGCAGGAGGCGCGTGTAAAGCTGGGCCAGGCGGTCAGCCGGTTCCGTCGGCAGGGAAGAGATCACAGGCAGATGACAGTAGCTTTCCAGGCGGGCCAGCACCCCATTGATAGACGACCAGGGGGGACGCACGAAGCTGTATTGCAGGCCAATGGGCACGATGACCACCGGCACCACCTGCCCCTGTTTCACCAAATCCTCCAGACACCAAAACCCCATCTGTGCCAACCCCGGTTCCAGGGGGCCGAGGCGTTCACTCAGGCTGTTGATTCCTCCCTCCGGCGCCACCGTCAAGGGCATATCCCCCCGCAGCAGCACCTCGCGAATGGTTTTCAGGGCCAGCCGGTCACTCCGTCCCCGCTGAATGGGAATCCCGCCCAACTGGGCAAACAACCAACCCACCCATCGCCCCGCCCACAGGGGAATGCCCCGGTCATAGACAAAGTAGCTATGGAGGGGCAGCCGTAGCCGCACACCGATCCGTCGCGCCGCTTGGGGAACCGCTCGCGCCAGTAAATACAGCATTGCGTAGGGATCATCCAGGGTGGGATGGCGAAAGGCCAGCAACAAACGGGCTTCTCCCCGCTGCAACCGGTCGTACCAGGTCACCAACTCCTCCGCCCCCTCCACCTGCACCTGGGTAATCCGCAACCGGAAGCGCAACCACGCCGGCAACAGTAGTCGGATCAACCGATTCAGCCAGGGATTGTACTGGGGTGGGATAAACCGTAAACCCGGTTGCGCCCCCCGCATTTACGCGCCCCGGTAGCGTAACAACACCCCCTGATTGCCCAAGATAAACCCCTGGTCCGGCCCGAAAAAGACCACCCGGTAAAAGTTGGCGGGAATGTTGGCGGCTTCCTTATCCTGTTGCCAGGTCTGGCCCCCGTCGAAGCTCACAAACAACGTGCCGCTGCCCCCCACCGCCCACAATTCGTCCTTGGTGCGATAACCCAAGTCCAGCAGCCCAATACCCAGCAGGCCCACATTCCCCTCCGGTTGGATCGGCTGGCTCCAGTGGCCCTCCTGCCCATCGGGATTAAACCGCAACTCGCCCGCCTGGCTCAGCATCCAGAGGCCCCCATCCGGCGTAAAGCCCATACTCTGCACCCGGCGAGAACTCTCCCGATTGTGCTGCACCCAGGCCGTCTGCCCCGGTTCCCAAGTGGAGTAGAAATTGCCTTTAGTGGACACAGCCGTATAGCGCCCCTGGGGGTCCCGGTCCAAATCCCGCGCCGCCCCAAGCGCCTGTTCCACCTGCGCCCGCCAGGTTTGACCGCCATCCTCCGTGCGGTAGATCGCCCCCAGGTCAGTAGTCATTTCCGCCTGCCCCGGCCCTAGAGCCACAATCGCCACCGGTATCCCCGGCAAACGGGGGTCTAGGGGAATCCGCACCCAGGTCTGGCCCCCATCCGTCGTGTGCAGCAACAAGGGCGGCTTACCCGTGATCCAGCCTTCCCCCTCCCGGAGACTCACGGCGGTGAACCGGTACTTCCCCTCCCCCAAATCCAACCGGCGGATTGCCCAAGTTTTCCCCCCATCCCTCGTCTCCAGCAGGGTAGCCTCCGTCCCCACCAAAAAACCGTGCTGGGGTTCTGCCGGGTCAAAGGCAATATCCATCAGTGTCGCCTGGGTCGGCAAAGGCACTTGCTCCCAGGGATGCACCGTCAACGCCGCCGGCCCCCGGCTACACCCCAGCAACAGCACACTCAACAAAACCGCCAGTAGTCGTCCCCAGTTCATTTCAGCCCGTAGAAACTCATCAACAAAAGGAAACCCAAAGCCAGTCCCCCAAAGATGAGGAAACTTTTTTGCCCCGGCGTCAGGGTATTTACACCCAACCCATAGCGATAGTTTTCTGGGAAACCGGCCACTTCTCGGCTGCCAATATTGACAAAGGCGGCTTTTTTAACCCCACAAACCGGACAACGCCAATCAGAGGGCAGCGCCTTGAACGATGTCCCTGGCGGAATCCCTTTTTCAGGCTGGCCCTTCTCCGGCTCGTAGATATAGCCGCAGGCGCGACACTCGTACCGGTCCAGGTCGGTCGCCGCTGTTTCCGTCATGGTTGACCCTACAATTCCGTAGATCATTATGCCATAGGGCCATTCCCACCCATGGTCCCCTGGAGCGGTGGTCTACCCAGCCGTCATCCCCCCTTTTCCTCCACCCCCCCCCTATTGTTAAGAAGTGTAAAAACCATTAAGGTAGTATAGAGACCTTAGCACCTGCAATCGCCCTATGAACATGCCCGATTTACCCCGGTCCCCCATAGTAAGATCACTACTAGAGCCGCTTTTAGAAGACTTTATGTACTGGTTTAGCCAGGCGCAGCAGCTGTTGGAGCGGGAGGCCTTGCCGTTTTTATCTACGGAACGGCGCCAGGAACTGCTCCAGCGGCTGACCCAAGCCCAATCGGAGGTGCAAGCGGCCCATTCCTTGCTCAACAGTACGGGTGTGGGGGTGGACACAACCGTCCTGATGGCCTGGCACCAGTTGGTCCTGGAATGTTGGCACCTGCGTTTACAAGCCCGTACCTATTCCCAACCCTAGTTCACGACGATGATGGTCCTGCATCTGCTCTATGTCGTTTTGTTCACTGTCCTGGGGGTCTTCGCCCTGGGTAATTTATTGCGCAATTTAATCATGCTGAGTTTGGAATCCCAGTACCCCCGGCAACGGTTGGCCCCCCCCCATCCGGAACTCCTGGACGCTGAGGGCAAGCCCATCGAAGAACCCCTGCTGGTGGTCCGCAGTGTGAATTTAGAGGAAGCGCGACAGCAATTGGACCGGCTCTACGAGGAGGGGGAAGAACCGTAAGTCCTCCACAGCAGGGCTACGTTAAACCACCAGAGGATTTGGATTTGGGGGCGAAACCAGAGGGTGTCCACCAGGCCGTGGGTCATGGTGCCCAGCAAACCGGCCAGCAAGCCCATCAGGATAAAGGTTTGTGGCCGTGGCGACGAATACCAATCCCCCAGATGCTGCCAACTGCGGCGCAAAATACTGGCGGTCAGGGCTGTAAACGCACTTAGCCCCACCAAACCCGATTCCACAGCTACCTCCAGCGGTACGGAGTAAGCCCCCAGGGCGTTGAAGTTGGGGCGCTGATAGAGGGGATAAATCAGGTTAAAGGCGCGGTTGCCTGGCCCGATCCCCAACCAGGGGTAGTCCCAGATCATGGCCAATACCGCCGCCCAGACATTGAGGCGAAAGTTATTACTGCTGTCGGCCCGCCCGGCAAAGATGCTCAAAAAACGCAGCCGCAAGCTCTCGGAACGCCCCAGTAGCCCCAGCAGGAGGAGGCCCAGGGCCATGGCGATCAGCAACCGTTGCCAGAGGGGAGTAATTTTCCGCCAGCGCCACCAGCCCCCCATCAGCAGCAGCGCAAAACTCCCATAAACCGCCCCGAGACCCAACCACCCCCCCCGACTGCCGGTGAGAATCAAGCAGCTACTCAAGGTCACCACCAGGGTCAGGGTCAGCAGCCGTTGTGCCCAGGTGCGCCAGGCCAGCAGACAGCCCAGGCTCATGCCCACCCCCGGAACCAAGTAGGCCGCCAGCAGATTGGGATTGCCGAAAACGCTATAGACACGGGTGGTACCCGCCAAGGGAGACTCCGGGTCAATCCAGGTGGCCAGGGCCTCCGCCCCAAAAAACCACTGGCGCAACCCGATCACCGCTACCGCCAAGGTCACCAGCAGATGAAGCACCAGCAGGGCTTGGCCCCAGCGCTTGACCCCCCGCAGCAAAGCCCCAAAGGTACACAGATACAAACAGGCCTTGAACCAGCCCACCAGGGCAGCCCGTTTCACTGGGGAAAAGGCCGTCGCCAGGGTCAGGGCAACCCCGTACAGCAGGGGGGTTAAACCCACACCCGCAGGCGGCGCCCACCACAGGGACCCCAGCCAGAGCACCACCCCCCCCAGCAATAGCCAACCCAATTGTGCGTTACCCAGCAGCGGCAAACCCACTAGTACCAGAGCTACCCACCCCGCCAGCAGGTGGTCCCACCGTCGCGCCAGGAGACTGCCATCGGCCCAGGTCGCCCCTTGGCCCCACCAGCGCGTCAGGAAACTGGTTTGCCACCACCCCGGCATCAGGCCCGCCGCATCTGTTTGGCCATGTCTAAATACAGGCGCATATTCGGCCCCGGTCGCCGCCGCTCGCCCGTCACCGCCGGTGTTCCCGCCGCAGAAGTGGCGCTGGCCATCACCGGACTAGTTGCTATGGCCGCGGGGGACTGAGGGGTTGCCACGGGGGATTCGCTGCGTTTGCCCAGGCTTTTGGCTTCCTCCGGGTCCAGGAAAAACGTCTGGTCTTGGCCGGACTGCCCAGGCCGGAACAGCCGCACAACCAATCCCAGGGGCCGCACCAGCAAAATGGTCAGAATAGCCCCCAACACTTGTCCCACCCAAGCGAACAAACGGCCTACGATATACAGCAGGCGATTAATCACCAGTAACATAATGCTCTTCTCCGTCTCACCAACAGCCAGTCGCCTTTCATCTTAGCCTAAGCCTCATCAAAGGCTTCAAAATCCAATAGGTGCAGGTAGGGTTCCACCAACTCCGGGCGCTGGAAAGCAATTTTACGCAGGAGATGCCAATCCTGAAGGCTGGCGAAGGCGTCCGGGTAATTATCGTCCTCTAAACGTTTGGCCAGGGCCGCCACATCCGCCGGTGTCAGCTTCTGAATGTCGGGATCGACCGGGATTTTTTCTTTCATCGCCGTACCCCTTTCCCTGCCCACTATGTTCATCTTAGCCAATCCCGACGGCATGGCAGAATGAAGCTATGGTTTACCTAGATTACAGTGCGACGACGCCCCCCCATCCCCAGGTGGTAGCCCGGGTCCACGAGGTCATGGCCCAGGCCTGGGGCAATCCCAGCAGTATTCATCAGTACGGGCAACGGGCGGCCTTGGTCGTAGAACGGGCGCGCCAGGCAGTGGCGGATCTGGTGGGGGTGACGCCGGAGGAAGTCATTTTTACGTCAGGAGGCACGGAGGCCAATCACCTGGCTATTTTTGGCGTCGCCCGGCAGTACGACCGGCCCCAACACATCATTACCTCGGCGGTGGAGCACCCGGCGGTGAGTATGCCCCTGCAAGCCTTGGCGCGGCGGGGATGGCACATCACCACCCTAGCGGTGGATGGCACGGGACGGGTGGACCCGGCAACGCTCTCGGCCCATTTACGGCCCAATACGGTGTTGGTGAGTGTGATTTACGGCCAGAGCGAAGTGGGTACCCTGCAACCCATCCGTGAATTGGCAGCCATTTGCCGGGCGCAGGGGGTTTTGTTTCACACGGACGCTGTACAGGTGGTCGGGCGCTTGCCGGTACAGGTGCCGGAACTGGGCGTTGATTTGCTCTCCCTCTCGGCCCATAAGTTTTACGGCCCCCAGGGGTGTGGTGCGTTGATCGTGCGCCGGGGAGTGAACCTGCAACCCTGGTTGTACGGCGGCGGTCAAGAGCAGGGTTTACGGTCCGGGACCCCACCGGTGGCGCTACTGGCGGGATTGGAGGTGGCGGCGCGCCTGGCCCTTACGGAATTGATCCCCCAGCAACCCTACATCATGGGTCTGCGGGACGAGCTGCGTCGCCGATTACTGGAGCTGCCGGGTTTGCGATGGACTGGGGCCTGGGACCAGCGTTTACCCCATCACGCCAGTGTGGTTTGGGAAGGGGGAGACGAAACCTGTACCGGCCAAACCCTGGTGCATCAGTTGAGCCAGCGGGGGATTGCCATCAGTTCCGGTTCCGCCTGCGCCAGTGGCAAAACCCAACCCAGTCCGGTGCTGTTAGCGATGGGGTACGATGCCCGCTTGGCCCGCCGTGGGTTGCGCTTCAGTCTCAGTCACCTGACCACCCCCGCCGAGATTGATCAGGCTGTGGCTGCCCTGGCTGACGTGCTCCGGCAATTGACACCCACCTTATCCCGCCGGTGACCGGTCACCCACCTGGGCATATTCGCGGTAACCAAAGATGGCTTCAGGATGGGTGTAAAACTTGAATTCCAGCAGGTTGTGGAACGGGTCCACCAGGAAAAAGGTGCGGTGTTCCAGGGGGGAGTGGGGAAAACGCAACTTGGTGTCTTGGTAAAACGTTAGGCCCTGGGCCTTGGCTCGCGCGTAACAGGCCTGCCACTGGGGGAGATCGGGAAAAATCAAGCCGAAATGGCGGGGATAAATTCCCTTTTGGGGCGTAATGTCTGGAGCCACGTGGGCCACCAGTTGATGGTGGTAAAAGTTGAGGATAAGACAGTGGGGGGTCTCCCGACCCGGCACACAGCCCAACCCCTGCACGTAAAACCGCTTGGTCTGGGGAATGTCGCCCACCGGAAAGGCCAGGTGAAAAATTGGTTGCCCCATGCCAGACCTCAATCTAACCTGTTAACAGCACCGGCGACAGCCTCGGCCCAGGACGACTTTACCCTAGAGATGTAGCCCTGGGGATCGGGAAATGACCGCCCCCGCCGATCCCATATTAGCGCTGGCCCCGGTGCCATCAATTCCTGTCCTTGGCAGGGCTGAAGTGTCACAATGAAAGACAGACCCTCACCGCAGGCGCGCGCACAATCCCATGACCGTCGCACTGGGCAATGTACAAGATCATTACGGCACCTGGAGGGGCTGGCGGGTCCACTGGGTGCAGGCCGGGCAACAGGGACCGGCGATTGTCCTGATTCACGGGTTTGGGGCCTCAACCGACCACTGGCGCTACAACATTCCTGACCTGGCGCGGGACCATCGGGTGTGGGCCATTGATTTACTGGGGTTTGGCCGCTCGGAAAAACCGCCGGTGGACTACACGGGTGAACTATGGCGGGATCAGTTGCGGGATTGGGTGAGGGCGGTGATTGGCGAGCCGGTATTCGTGGTGGGCAATTCCCTGGGGGGGTACGCGGCCCTGTGCTTTGGGGTGGACTGCCCGGAATGGACCCGAGGGGTGGCCCTGCTCAACTGCGCCGGACCGGTTGGCAGCGACAGCGTGCGTCCTAACTCCCTCCAACGCTGGTTCTTGAGCTTGCCGGGGGTGGTGGACCTGGCCAGCGCCGGTTTGTTTTTCTACATGCGCAACCGCCAGGTGATCCGCCGGATTTTGCACCAGGTTTACAAAGACACTGCCCATGTGGACGATGCCCTGGTGGAGAGCATCTATCGCCCGGCCTGGGACAGGGGGGCCTTGGGGGTGTTTCGGGCGGTGTTCAAATCGCCACCGGGCCGCCGCCTCGACCAACTGTTGCCCCAGCTCACCCGCCCGTTGCTGTTGATGTGGGGTACCGCCGACCCCTGGATGACCGTCGCCCGCGCCCATCACTGTAATCGGTTTGCCCCTCCCCAGACCCAAATCGAATGGCTGGATGCAGGGCATTGCCCCCATGACGAACGCCCGGATTTGGTCAATCCCCTGGTGCGTCGCTGGTGCCAATCCGTCGCAGGATGATGCTGGAGCGGGGGTTGGCCCGGTAACGGGGGGTAGTGATGCGGGGGCCGTTGGGGTTGAGGGGTTCCTGGAGATAGGTGTCCACCAGTCGCCGCCAAACGCCGGGGGGCAGGGCAAAGTCCAGGGGTTCCCAGTAACTGTTGAGAATCACGTAGAGGTGCTCGCCGGCGCTGGGATAGACCATTTCTAAGGCTAGGGCATGGCTGTGGAATTCCCAGCCCTGTTTGCCCAGTTCCGTCCCGTGCCAAACGATGTGGGGATGGGTGACCCCCAGCGGTACAGGATAGGGTTCCACCTGCAGCCGCGTGCGCTCCTGAAACAAATACAGCGACTGCATCCAGTTCAACAACTTCTGCCAAAACACCAGCATGTCCCGGTGCCGTTGTACCAAGTTCCAGTCCAACCAACTGATGTCGTTATCCTGGCAGTAGGCGTTGTTGTTACCCCGCTGGGTGCGCCGCACCTCGTCCCCCATCAGGACCATGGGCGTGCCCTGGGAAATAGCCAGGATCACCAAAAAGTTCTTGATTTGCCGATTGCGCAAGGCTTCGACATCGGGGTTATCCGTCGGGCCTTCTACCCCGCAGTTCCAACTGTAGTTGTCGTAGGCGCCATCCCGGTTGTCCTCGCCGTTGGCTTCGTTGTGCTTGGCGTTGTAGGACACCAGGTCGTTGAGGGTGAAGCCATCGTGACAGGTGATGAAGTTAATGGTGCGGTTGGGGATGTCGTGGGGTTCCTCGTAGAGGTCGGGGCTGCCCAGAAGCCGCATGGCCACCCGGCCCGTCATGCCCCCATCCCCCCGGACAAACCGGCGCACATCGTCCCGAAAGAGACTATTCCACTCGGCAAACCGCTCCCCGATAAACGACCCCACCTGGTACAGGCCGGCTGCATCCCATGCCTCGGCAATGATTTTGGTGCCCGCCAGGATGGGGTCCGATTCGATCAGCCACGGCAGGGGGGGGTCCGTCAGGGGCGAACCGGTTTTACTGCGCGACAAGATGGCGGCCAGGTCAAACCGGAACCCGTCCACGTGCATCACATCCACCCAATAGCGTAGGGCGTCCAAAATGAGCCGGATGACCACCTCGTGATTGGCCTTGAGGGTATTGCCGCAACCGCTGTAGTTGCTGTAATAGGCGAGGTTGCCCGGTTCCAGAAGATAGTACGTGGCGTTGTCAATGCCCCGAAACGAGAGGGTCGGCCCGGTGTGGTCCCCCTCGGCGGTGTGGTTGAACGCCACGTCCAGAATCACCTCAATCCCCGCCCGGTGCAGGGCCTTGACCATGTCCCGAAACTCGTTGAGGGGGCCAAACAGGGACTGGTCGGAACTGTAGGCCCGGTGGGGGGCAAAAAAGCTCAAGGTACTGTAGCCCCAGTAATTGGTCAAGCCCGGCGGCGCGTCGTACGGGTCGAATTGTTGTACCGGCAACAGCTCCACCGCCGTCACCCCCAGGGCCTTGAGGTAGGGAATTTTTTCCACCAAGCCGGCGTAGGTGCCCCGTTTTTTCTCCGGCAGGCCAGAGCTGGGGTGAGCCGTAAACCCCTTGACGTGCATCTCGTAAATCAGGGTGCGGTTGTAGGGGATTTCGAGGGGTACATCCCCTTCCCAGTCGTAGTCGCTGGGGTCGACGACCACTGCCCGCAGGGCATAGGGGCAGTTATCCCCCGGACGGCAAGCGGCTTCCCGGTCGTAGTTTTCCCAATTCACCACCAGGCGGGCGTAAGGGTCGAGTAACACCTTGCTGCCGTCAAAGCGATGCCCCTGTTCCGGCGCGTAGGGACCATAGACTCGGTAGCCATAGACCTGACCATGGCCAATCCCGGTGACGAAGACATGCCAATAGTCGCCGGTGCGGTGGTAGGGGGGCGTCAGGGAAATGACATGGGCCGGGCGCGGGTCATCCGGGCGGTCAAACAGGAGCAACTCCACCCGCTGGGCGTGCTTGGAATACAGGCAAAAATTCACCCCCTGGGGTGTGACGGTTGCCCCGACCGGAAAGCTGCGCCCCCGCTGTACCGTCAGCATAGCCTTGTTTCCCGGTGTTTCAGGACTATTATCAAACAACTGGCCGTTCCGACCGGGGGACTTTGGCAAAAGATTTAACACTGGTGCCGTTGACTATACTGAAGCCATGATTGCTGTAGTCTATAGCGACGACTATCTCCAGCACCAGGTCAGCTATGGGCACCCGGAACGGCCAGCTCGACTCAGAGCCATTGTCCAGGCCTTGCAGCAGGTGACCTGGCGCGACCGAATTCGCTGGTTAACCCCCAACCCGGACCGCCCCATTGACGCCTATCTAAGTTGGGTCCACACACCGGAGTACCTAGAGTATTTGACCCATTTGTGCCGCCAGGGTGGGGGCTGGCTGGATATGGACACGCCGGTGGGTCCCCAGAGTGAACGGGTGGCGCGGCTGGCGGTACAGGGCTGGTTGGATGGGGTGGACTGGGTGCTCGACCAGGGGGAACCCGTATTTGTAGCCGCCCGCCCCCCTGGCCATCACGCCCTACCGGACCGGGGTATGGGGTTTTGTCTGCTGGCCAATGCCGCCATCAGCGCCCTGTACGCCCTACGGGTGCGGGGTTTACGCCGGGTGGCCATCCTAGACTGGGACGTCCATCACGGCAATGGCACCCAGTCACTGGTGGAATCCCTACCCCAGGTGGCCTTTTGCTCAATTCACCAAGCACCCTTTTACCCCGGCACCGGTCATCCCCAGGAAAAAGGCTGTTGTGATAATGTGTTAAACTTGCCCGTGCCGGCCGGCAGTGGCTTTGACCGGTACGCCCAGTTATTCCAGCAGCAGGTGCTGCCCTTCTTCCGGGCCTTTGCCCCCGATTTGCTCATCGTCAGCGCCGGTTACGATGCCCTAGCCGCCGACCCCCTGGCCCAAATTTGCCTACAACCGGAGGACTACAGTCTATTCACCCAATGGCTGCGCACCCTGGGCTGTCCCCTCTTGTTTGGGTTGGAGGGGGGGTATCACCTGGACGCCCTAGCCCAGGCGGTGGTGGCCACCCTGGCTGCCTGCCTTACCTGAGAAAAATTATTACAAGATATTAAGGTCTGTGCCAACTTGTGACCGACCTGTCGCACAATAAATGCCGGAGAAAACCGCGTTTGGTTCTAGCTCCGGTGGAGTAGGATCAAGGGCGGTTCCCCTGATAAGATCACTGCTGGGCACTCAGGTTTCTCTGTGTTGTCCGCTTGACAAACCGACATACCCTCTGGAGTAGGTTCATGAGTATTGTCACCAAATCCATCGTGAATGCGGATGCCGAAGCCCGTTACCTTAGCCCCGGTGAACTCGACCGGATCAAGAGTTTTGTGGCTTCGGGCGAGAAACGGTTGCGGATTGCGCAGATTCTGGCCGACAACCGGGAGCGGATCGTCAAGGAAGCCGGGCAACAACTGTTCCAGAAGCGGCCGGACGTGGTCTCTCCCGGTGGCAACGCCTATGGCGAGGAAATGACCGCCACCTGCTTGCGGGATTTGGACTACTACCTGCGGCTGGTGACCTATGGCATCGTGGCCGGGGATGTGACGCCGATCGAGGAGATCGGTCTAGTGGGGGTCAAGGAGATGTACAACTCCTTAGGGACGCCCATCTCGGCGGTGGCGGAGGGAATCCGGTGTATGAAAAACGTGGCCAGCTCGCTGATGTCGGGCGAGGATGCCATGGAAGCCGGGTTCTACTTCGACTACATCATCAGCGCCATGCAGTAGTGGCACCAACTTTGTTCAACCGTTGAGAGGACTTAACCATGCAAGACGCAATTACGGCGGTGATCAATGCTGCGGACGTGCAGGGCAAGTACCTGGACAGCAGCGCTATTGAAAAGCTGAAAAAGTACTTCCAGACCGGGGAGCTGCGGGTGCGGGCGGCGGCGACGATTGCGGCCAATGCGGCGACCATCATCAAGGAAGCGGTGGCCAAGTCATTGCTGTATTCGGACATTACCCGTCCCGGCGGCAACATGTACACCACCCGGCGCTATGCGGCCTGCATTCGGGACCTGGACTACTACCTGCGCTATGCCACCTATGCCATGCTGGCGGGGGACCCCTCCATCCTGGATGAGCGGGTGCTCAACGGGTTGAAGGAGACCTACAACTCCTTGGGGGTGCCTATCGGGGCGACGATTCAAGCCATCCAGGCGATGAAGGAGGTCACGGCGGGCCTGGTGGGTCCGGAAGCGGGCAAGGAAATGGCGGTTTACTTTGACTATATCTGTTCAGGGTTGAGCTAACCATGGCTCCCGGTGGGGGGTTGATGGGTGGCCCAACCGTCGCCTGTTGACCCCTCACCTTTGCCCATTCATGGAGAGAACGCACTATGCGGATGTTCAGAATTACGGCTTGTGTCCCCAGCCAAACCCGGATTCGCACCCAACGGGAATTGCAAAACACCTATTTCACCAAGCTAGTGCCCTACGACAGTTGGTTCAAGGAACAGCAACGGATTCAAAAAATGGGCGGCAAGATTCTCAAGGTGGAGTTGGCCACCGGTCGCCCAGGAATCAATACAGGTTTGAGCTAAGGCTTTCCACCCGACAACATGCTGATAAGTTACGGCCCCCGAAGTGGGGTTCTTTTTTGCCCAGCCCTAGGGTGGAGCCATGGGGTTGACCGGTTTTGGGCAGACCCAGCGGTAGGCTGCTTACTTGTGGGAATGGCCGGTTGGACCTTGAGGGCTTGGGGTGGGGAGATGGCCTCGTTGGGCAATCCCTGGAAGGCGCTGCTGGTTCACCGGCTGCAATGGCGTGACCCGAATTGCCAACCTAGTTGCCGAACGCCACCCGCCTTGAATCGAGCAGGTCAAGAAACCAGCCTCGACCCGGAAACCCGACTGCCCCCCAGTAGTAAATCTGGACAGCCCCCATTGCCCTAACTGAGCGGTCGTTAGCCCCTGCCCAACAGGGCCACCAAGCGATCCGGTTGACTGGGGGTAATAAGCAAGGGAGACCGACCCGGTTGCTGCACCAGTACCAATCCATGCCGGCGCTGGGTTCACCGCCAACCAAATCCCCCCAAAAATCCCTCGCCCCCCAACTGCCAGCCGGTCTCTTGGCGCCAATAACATCCGGTAGCAACTCCAGCCAGCGCCGCCGCCTAGGAAACCGGATTTCCAGGCGGTTGTCCCCTTGCACCACAACAGCCGTCGGTCGTCCAGTCCCGTAGAACCCACCCCCCTTAGGAACAAGGGAAGGGCTGCCAGCCCCCAGGTGACCGCCCGCACCCGCTCATCCATCGGCGCCACCACAAAGAGGTACCCCATTCCTAGACCGTGGCGACATTAAGCAGCTCCATGTCGGGAACCGTGCGTTTGACCAGCCCCGTGAGTACTTTGCCTGGCCCCAGCTCCACCACTCGCCTCACCCCCAGGGCCGCCAACGCCAGGACAATCTCCCGCCAGCGCACGCCCGTCGTCATTTGGGTGCGTAGCCGCTCTTTCAGCAGTGCCCCAGCGGTGGTGGGGGTAGGGTCTGTGTTGGACAGGACGGGAATTTGAGCGTCGGCAAAGGGTATGGTATCCAGGTAGGCGTTGAACTGGGCGGCGGCTTCGGCCATGAAAGGGGAATGAAAGGCCCCGCTGACGGCTAAGGGCACGGCCCGTTTGACTCGCACCTGGTCGAGCACGTTGGCTACTCCCGCCGGCGTCCCGGAAATTACCACCTGCCCCGGGTGGTTGTCATTGGCCAGAACGACGTCTGAGGTTTGGGCGAGCACCTGCGCCAGTTGTTCCCGGTCCGGTTCCAGGAGCGCTACCATTTGCCCGCCGCCAGCCTGGTCCATTAACTCCGCCCGCAGTTTCACCAGGCGCAACCCCGTAGCAAAGTTATAGACCCCTGCCCGATAGAGCGCCACCAACTCCCCCAGGCTGTGGCCGGCCAGGTAATCCGGTGTGCCGTCGGCGTACAGGTCTGCCAGGATGCTTTCGACCACGTACAGACAGGGCTGGGTGTAGCGGGTTTGGGATAGCTGGGTCGCCGGGGGTGTGCAGCAGGCGACAACCGACCAGCCCAAGATGGCCTCCGCCTCCTGAAACCGCTGCCGGGCGTGGGGGTGCGTTTGCAGGTCCAGCCCCATCCCCGCCACCTGGGAACCCTGTCCTGGAAATACCCAGGCGGTCTTCATGCCCGCAACCGGCTAAACAACTGCTGGACCTTTTCCCAGCTATCGGCCGCCGCTTGGGGGTCGTAGCTATCCCGCTCGTTGCAGAAAAAGCCGTGGTCGGCGTCGTAGCGAAACACCCGGTGGTCAATGTGGTGTTTTTGCAGCTCCTGTTCGATGGCGTCCGCCTGTTCGTTGGGAATCAGGGGGTCGCGAGTGCCGAAGAAGCACCAGATAGTGCCCTTGATATCCTGGGTGCGGGTGATCGTGGGAGAACCACCGCCGGGTGTCGTCGTGGCAATACCCCCCCCATAAAACGAAGCCGTTACCTGCACATCCGGCAAGGTGGCTGCCAGATAGGCCACATGTCCGCCAAAGCAAAACCCAATCGTGCCAAAGCGCATCACACCGAACTCCCGTTTCAAGTAATCGATCGTCGCCTGGATGTCGCTGAGCAACTCGTCGGCCTTGGTCATTTCCTTATATTTGCGCCCCAATTCCACATCCGCCGGCGTGTAACCCACCTCAAACCCCGGGGCGTAGCGCTGGTAAAGGCTGGGGGCGATGGCCATGTATCCCAGGCGGGCGATGCGTTCGGTCACATCCCGAATATGGGCATTGACCCCGAAAATTTCCTGAAGCACGATGATACCGGGATAGGTCCCTGCCTCCGTCGGTCGGGCCAGGTAGCTGGCGATTTGCAGCCCTTGATGGGGCACCTGCACCCACTGGGTTGTGATCTCCATCCCTTTGCCTCCCCTGCTGGCTCGCCCTTATTGTACCGGAGAAACTAATGTTAGGAAGAAGGGGGACGCGCGATGACCGATCCAGCTTGGCGCCAGGGAGCCGAAATTGCCCTAACCATCACCGACCTCAACGACCAGGGCGACGGCGTAGGTCGCTGGCAGGAGCGGGTGGTCTTTGTGCCCAACACCGTGCCGGGGGACCAGGTACGGGTGCGCTTGGTCTGGGTGAAACCGAGTTACGCCTACGGCACATTGCTGGGCCTAGATGCCCCTTCCCCCCATCGCGTGGTGCCCCTGTGTCCGGTTGCCGATACCTGTGGCGGCTGTCAGTGGCAGCACATTGACTATAGCTATCAGCTTGTGGCCAAGCAGCGGCAGATCGAGCAGGCCCTCATCCGCATTGGCGGTCTGGCCCATCCCCCCGTCGCTCCTGTGCCATCCCAGCAGCAACCCTGGGCCTACCGCAACAAAGTCACCTACCCGCTGGGGCTGAATCGAGCCGGTGAGTTGCAAGCCGGCTTCTACCAAAAAAACACCCACCACATCGTCAACATCAACCGTTGCCCCGTGCAAGACCCCCAATTTGATGTGCTTTTGCCCCAGTTAAAACAAGACCTCCAGCAACGGGGCTGGTCCATTTACAACGAAACCACAGGCCGCGGGGCTTTACGCCATCTTAATTTACGCATCGGTCGTCGCACCGGGGAAGTGTTAATGACGTTGGTGTCCACCACCGCCAAACTGCCCCATCTCCAGGAGCAAGCGCGGCAATGGCAAGCCCGGTGGCCGCAGGTGGTGGGCGTTTGTGTCCATGTCAACCCTAAACCTGGCAACACCATTTTTGCCGGGGAAACCCACTGCGTCTGGGGGCGGGACTATCTGTGGGAAGAATTTTGCGGCCTGCGCTGGCAAATCCGGCCCGACACCTTTTTCCAGGTCAACACCGAGCAAGCGGAACAACTGGTGAACACCATACAAAAAACGCTGGTCCTACAAGGCAGCGAATGCCTGGTGGATGCTTACTGCGGGATCGGCACCTTGGGGCTACCTCTGGCCCGCTCGGTACGGCAACTGGTGGGCATCGAAGTCCATCCCGCCGCCATACACCAGGCCCAGGCCAATGCCCGCCACAACCGCATCCCCAACGCCCAATTTCACTGCGGCACCGTCGAAACCCTACTCCCCCAGCTAGCCCTGCGCCCCGATGTGATTTTACTGGACCCCCCCCGCAAGGGCTGCGACCCCCAGGTGATGAAGTATCTGCAACAAAACCCCGTACCCCGGTTAGTGTATGTCAGTTGCAACCCGGCAACCCTAGCCCGGGACCTGCGTGCCCTGTGCACCGAAGGCCCCTATTGCCTGGAACAGGTCATTCCCTTGGACTTTTTCCCCCAGACCCACCATGTGGAGTCCGTGAGCTTTTTACGCCGCCGTTTCTAACACCCGGAGTGCCGCTCCTACCCCACTTCCCGGCGTCACCGGCTGCCCCAGTTGCTGCAACACCGCCTCCAGGGCGCTGATAACCGTCAACATTTCCCGCTCACCGGCAAACCCCAAGTGACCGATGCGGAAAATCTTGCCCTTCAGATGGTCCTGCCCCCCCGCCACCGCAATGCCAAATTGTTTTTTCAGGGCGCTGCGCACCGCCTCTGGGTCAACCGTAGTAGGTGCCACCGCCGTCACCGCCGGACTGGCGCAATCAGCCGGCCCCAACAAGGGTAAACCCAGCGCTGCCATGGCCGCCCGCACCATCCGGGAAGTCCGTTGATGCCGCGCAAAAATTTGCTCCAGCCCCTCCTGCTGCATCAACTGCAAACTCTGGCGCAGGGCAAAAAAGAGATTCACCGGCGGCGTAAACGGCGTGGTGTTTTTGGCCCCATCCCGACGATAGACGCCCAGGTCGAAATAGAACTTGGGCAGTTTGGCATCAGCATAGGCCCGCCAAGCCCGTTCGCTCACCGCCACAAAGCCCAACCCCGGCGGCACCATATACCCCTTTTGGGACCCCGAGACCACTACATCCAGCCCCCATTCATCCATCGGCACCGGCGTCGCCCCCAAACTGGTCACCGCATCCACGATGATCAAGGCCTGCCCGTGGGCCTGCACATACCGGTTAATAGCCCCCAGGTCATTCAGAACCCCCGTGGACGTCTCACTGTGGGTGACGATCACCGCCTTGATGGTCTTATCCCGATCAGCCGCCAACTTCGCGCCAAAGGCCTCCGGGTTGAGGGGTTGCCCCCAGGGCGCCGTAATCGTTTCCACCTGCAACTGAAACGCCCGGCACAACTGCGCCCATCGCTCGCCAAATTTGCCATTACAGCCGCACAGCACCCGGTCGCCGGGACTCAAAAAATTGATAATCCCCGCCTCCATCGCTCCCGTGCCCGAAGCCGTCAGGATCAGCACCTCCTGCTTGGT
The DNA here is from genome assembly GCA_039794565.1 of Gloeomargarita sp. SRBZ-1_bins_9. Classification (NCBI taxonomy): domain Bacteria; kingdom Bacillati; phylum Cyanobacteriota; class Cyanophyceae; order Gloeomargaritales; family Gloeomargaritaceae; genus Gloeomargarita; species Gloeomargarita sp. SRBZ-1_bins_9. The sequence continues at coordinate 95,898 of JAUQVX010000006.1, forward strand.
CTGGTGCAACCACTTCAGGCCCGCTGTGACCTCCCCCATCAGGGCGCTGAACTCGCTACTGCGATGCCCAATGGGGTGCTGGGCCATGGCCCGTAACACCGAGTCAGGCACCAGGGTCGGCCCAGGAATCAACAACAGCGACCGGTCAGACATGCTAGGTGTCCCGCCGTGATCCGCAAGTACTTCAATATACCACAGACCGAGCCACTACCGCTGGGAACGACCACCGGGAGTAGGCAACTCGGGACGGGGACGTTCCGGCAAGCTCAACGGCGGCACTTCCGGGATCTCCGTCGGGGGAATCAACTCGCGCCGCGCCAAGACCACCGCCCCAATCAAGGCCATCAGCAACAGCACCGACGCCAGCTCAAAGGGCAACAAAAACCCGTTAAAGAAATGCTGACCAATCCGCACGATGGAACGGGACGGATGGGGTGCGACCTGAATGGCCCAGGGCGTCGTGACAATCATCGTTCCCAACAGCGCCAGCAAACCAAAACACACCAGCGTGGTCACCACCTGGCGCAAACCACTGCGGGGCACCGGCACCAACCGCTCCCGCTTGTTTACCAGCATGATAGCAAACAAAATGAGCACGTTCACCGACCCGACGTAAATCAGCACCTGGGCCGCCGCCACAAAATCGGCGTTCAACAGGATATACATCCCCGCCAGACTGATAAATACCCCCCCCAGCAAAAACGCCGAATAGACAATGTTATCCAGCAGCACCACCCCTAGGGCCGCCAGCAACATCATCCCGCTCAAGACCAGAAAACTGACCAGTTGCACCCCTTGCGCCAGCGTCACGACCTGTCCTCCCGCGATGGTTACTTCCTCGTATTGTAGGGCTTGGGCCGTTTATTCCTGCGTTTGCTGGAGAATTTCCTCCGGTCGCAAACCCGCCCGCCGCTCGGTATGGGGCACCTCATGGCCGTCCATCACCCCCTTGGGCAGGTAAGCCAACCCCCGAATCGGCTGCACCATCGGGTCGTGGGTCACGTTCAGCGGCAACCGCCCCAGAGCCTGGCTGTCATAGTTCAACTCGTGCCGGTCGTAGGTAGATAACTCATACTCCTCGGTCATGGACAGGCAGTTGGTGGGGCAGTACTCCACACAGTTGCCGCAGAAAATACACACCCCAAAATCAATGCTGTAGTGCTTGAGTTCCTTTTTCTTAATGTCCTTGTTGTACTCCCAATCCACCACCGGCAGGTTGATCGGGCACACCCGCACACACACCTCGCAGGCAATGCACTTATCAAACTCAAAATGAATCCGGCCCCGGAACCGCTCCGACGGAATCAGCTTTTCGTAGGGATACTGGATAGTCACCGGCCGCCGCTGCATGTGGTCAAAGGTCACCGATAAACCCTGGCCGATGTAACGCGCCGCCTGCAAAGCCTCTCGACCGTAGTCGGCCACCTTGTTGAGAAACTTAAACATAACTGACTCTCTCGATGGGGTCTGCCTTACCTCCTATGATGAAACTCAGCGCCCCGTTGCGCAAGTAATTGCCCCCTCGCCAAACCCTACCCACCTGGATTATGATGGTCACTAGAGTATTAAGAAATGTTACGAAAGGGGGTGGGTGATGGTAGATTTGGCCCAGTTGGCGCGGCAGTTGGAGAGTCCGAACCTAAAGGACCGGTTGCTGGCGCTGGTGGCGTTGCGGGATGTGGAGCCGGCGGCGGCCTTTCCCCTGTTGAAGAAGGCCCTGGCGGATGAAAGTTTACAGATTCGTTCCATGGCGGTATTTGGGTTAGGGGTGAAGCCCACGCCGGAGTGTTTGCCGTTGTTGGTGCATTTGTTGCAAAACGACCCGGACTACGGCATTCGGGCGGATGCGGCGGGGGCGCTGGGCAACTTGGGGGACCCCCGGGCGGTGGAGCCGCTGATCCACGCCCTGTACGAAGACACGGACTGGCTAGTGCGCTTTAGTGCGGCGGTTTCCCTGGGCAATCTGGGGGACCCCCGGGCCTACCATGTTCTGGTGCAAGCCCTAGAGGCCCCCGAACCGGTGATTCAGCAGGCGGCGATTGCGGCCTTGGGGGAGATCGGGGCCGTTGAGGCAGTGGAACGGTTGCTCACCTTTGCCCAGGCGGAGGATTGGCTAGTGCGGCAGCGGTTGGCGGAGGCCCTCGGGAATCTCCCCCATCCCAAAACCCGGGCGGCGTTGCAGTACCTGGCCAAGGACCCCCATCCCCAAGTCCGGGCCGCGGCCAACTACAGTCTCTCCCGCTTGAAAAACTAGCGTCGCAGGGGCCGGTAATCCAGCAATCGCCAGGTTTCCCCCTGGGCCTGCCCATAAACCACCGGTTCAGGGGAGCGGGTGGCCAGGGTTAAGCCATCCAAGGCCACTTGCCAAGTCGAGGGCCGTTCCAAACCGATGATGTAGGTGGCAAAAAGGATGCTGTTGGGGTCTTCGCGGCTCCATCCCAACAACAGGGCATGGGTATGGGCCACCGCCTGGGGACTCACCAGCCGCACCCCCGTATCATCCCACACCAAAGCCCGGTCGGTAATCTCCGACGACCCGAACCGGCCCACCACCTGGCGCACCAACAACTGCCGACTGTCAGCGGACCAAGACACCGGCACCAGTACCCAAATCTGGCCTGGTTCCAGGGCTGACGGCTGTCCTACGGGTCGGAGGATCAGGGGCAAAGCACCACCAGGGCGGCGAATGTGCAAGGTACTGGTTATCTGGGTGCGGGTGTAATCCCGTTGATGGGCCAAAACCTGCACCCGACTAAAGGTGGCATAACGTCCGTCAGGGGAAATCAGCACAGGGCTCTGGATGGTGGCCCGCATGGGTCGGCGGCGCTGTTCGGCCTGGGTCTGGATGCCCCATACCCAACGCCAAGGAATCGGGTAAGCACTCTGGAGGGGGTCTTCCGGCACCCAGTCAGGAATCACCAGCGTTGACGCCCGCGGACGAGCAAGGGCCGGCCCAATAACCCCCTGGGTTACCACCACCAGCCAACTAACCAGAACGACGATTACTCCCTGAACAACTCGCCCTTCTTGGCCCTGACCCACCGCAGGCATGTGTCTTGCACCCCGGCACTCCCTTCACTATAACAGACTCCCGGACCGACAGTGAGGTAGCAAAATTTGCATATCCTTCAACTGACCGAGGTGGGGTTGCCACTACCGGCGATTAATGCGATACTGATAGGTGAAGAGCTAGACTCGACCTGCCCGCTGAAGAAACGCAAGTTTAAGGTTCGCTCTTGGCGCTGTTTGCGGAGTAAGCATGGTGTGAGGTTGCAAGATTTTATATGATGCGAACCAGAATTTGTTTGACGTGGACGGGGTTAGCGGCACTGATGGTGGGGGGATGTACGGTTGCCGTTAATGGGCCGGATGATACTCCCACGCCTGCACCAGCCCGACCGGCGAACCGTCAACCGACCCTCGGCGCTGTGGCGACACCCGTTGCACCTCCGACTCCTTTGCCGGTTGCCCAGAATGGCCTCATCCCTTCGGAGGACCCGGATAAGCGCCGCGATGAATTGATGCCGGGTCGTAGTGATCCCTTTGCACCGCCAGGGGCCACGGCTATGCGTCCGGGGGAAGTGGTGGAGATTCCGCCGCCGCCGTTTGACATTGCACCGCCGCCAGGACCCCTGCCCCAGGTGCAGCATGCGCCTTTGCCCCCTTTTGATCCGTCAGCTTCGACGTTAGCGGATTTCCCAGGGCAAGGGGCGGATATTGCCAATATGATCATAGTGCACGGGGTGGTGCAGGTGGGGAACCAGGTGCAGGCGATTGTGAAAACCCCTAACGAATCTGCGGCTCGATATGTGCGACCGGGGCAGCGGCTGGAGGGGGGGTTGGTGTTGGTGAAACGGATTGAGGCGCGGGGTGTGCAACCGGTGGTCGTGTTTGAGCAAGACGGGATCCAGGTGGCGCGGGCGGTGGGGCAGGAACCGGATTTCCCGGTGAATCCCTTTACCATTGGGGCGCGGGTGTCCAGTTTGCAGAGCCAAAGTCCCCCAGGTCCACCGATGCGCGCTGCTGTAACCACAGGGCCGGTGGGAACGCCTACCCCATCTATGGCACCGCCCCAACAACCCACGCCAGCAGCGCCTCGGCAGGGTCAAACGCCTGATACGCCGACGGTGGTGCAACCTACCATTGTTCTGCCACCGGCTCCTCCAGTTCGTTAAAGGTTATGGGAGGGAGTTGTCTATGCGATGGGTACCGTTGACCGCCGGATGGTTGCTGAGCTGGATGCTCCCGGCGCTGGCCCAACGGCTGGTTCCCTATAATGTGCAGGATGCTTATACCTTCATTGCCGAAAATGTGTGCCCTTATCCCCGCAGTCCGATTGATTTGCGGTCGTTGCGGGAGTTGACCGGTCGGCCGGATTTGACTTTGATGGATGTGCAGCTTATCTGTGGCCGGGCGACGGGACGACGGGTGGCGGTGGCGCAAGCGGTGGGACGGCGGTCACCCCTGTCTAACTTCGATTTGATTGAACGGGCGCGGCGGGCCACGGTTTCGGTGATTTTGTCGGTGTATGATGCGGTGGGCCAACCTCAGCCGGCGCCGGGTAACATTACGAGTTTGCGTTTGTATGACATCCGGCAGGGGAGTGGGTTTCACATTGGTTCCGGGTTGATTATTACCAACTTGACGTCCCTGGGGGGGGTGCCGACGGCTGTTGGCAGCGATGGTTCTGTGGTCGCCGTTGATGACGCCAATGCCAACAACATGCGGCTACGGGTGGAATTGGCGGATGGGTCGGTGCGGCAGGCGCGGCTGGTGTATTTTGACCCCACGACGGATACGGCGTTGCTGGCGGTCAAGGGGGATGTGCGTCATTTGCCGGCTTTGCCTGTGGCAACGGGTTTGCCCCGGATCGGCCAGCGGGTGTTGACGGTTAGCTACCCCATCGGTGTTTTGCCGGTGACGGCGACGGAGGGGATGGTGGTGGGGATTCGCCCCTATGGCCGGTTGACCCTGTTGCAGATTGATGCGGCCACGAGTGAGGGTTCCCAAGGGGGGCCGGTGCTAGATGAGCGGGGTGCTGTTGTGGGCGTGATAACGGTGAAAAACCCCACGGCGTTTCAACTGGCCGGTTCGTTGTTGGGAACCCAGAACGTCGGTTTTGCGGTACCGATCGGCACAGTGCTACAGCGGTTGAATCTGGCGGTGCGGGGAGGGCATTGATATGGCTTGGCAACGGTGGTACTGGTTGGCGGCGCCGGTAGGGGCAGCAGTTGTTTTGACGGGGGTAGTGACCTACACGGGCCGCTCGGTGCGTTCGCAACCTCAGCAAACGGTGGCTTCTGTTGAGCAGGCACCGGCGGCTAGGTCTGTGACCCCTGTGGAGGTGGCTGAAACGGATTGGCGGGCGGCGGCTCGGTTGGAAGCGGAAGGGGCTGCGGCCATTGCGCAGACAGCGGTCACCCCAGCAGACTGGGAATTGGTGCGATCTAAGTGGCGTAGGGCTTTGGCTCTATTAGATAAAGCGCCCCAGGATGAACAGACGATGCGGCTGCGGCGTTACTACCAGCAACAGTTGCAGGAGGAGGGGGTTGCCGAGGAGGACGATGTGCCGGCTGGACGGCGGGTGGCGGCGGCCAATCTCCTGCCGGGAACGCGGGGGATTTTCGCCCGGGAGATTGTGATTCGGGGGGTGCCGGTGCCTAACCAGGTCCTAACACCGGCGCAAATTGTCAATCGCTATCTCCCGGCGGCGGTGCGGGTGGAACCGACCCGTAGCGTGGTGGGTAGTGGTTTTCATATCGGCGAGGGCTACCTCATTACCAACCTGCACGTGGCCCAGGAGGCGCGGGGCTTTGACCGACGGATTTTTGAGGACCGGGCGATTCCCTTGACGGTGCGGCTCTACGACAAAACGCGACGGCCGGCGCGGGTGTTGCGCATTATGGAGGGGGGGCTGGCGCAAATGGCGGCAGGGATGATTCCCCAGGGTGACCCGCTGGACATTGCCCTGTTGCAGGTGGTGGGGGATGTGAGCGACCTGGGGACGGTCCCCTTGTGCGGCAAGATGCGGGTAGGGGATGAGGTGATTGCTATGGGGACGCCCCTGGGCCAGCAAAATACCATCACCAGGGGAATCATCAGTGTCATTCATTCCTTTGAGGCGGGCCATATTATCCAGACGGATACGCAAATCCTGGGGGGCAATAGCGGCGGACCCCTGCTGAATAACCGAGGGGCAGTGGTGGCAGTGAATACATCGGGGATTTTCGGCGCACCCGTGGAGGGGTTAAAGTTTTCGGTGCCGATTGTCCAGGCGCTGGAGCGGATGCGGGTGCGGGTGCTGAATACCGATAACCCTGGCTGTGGGGGCACCGGTCCCATTGGGCGTACGGTGTATGCACCGGGGCAAAAGTAGGTGGTTTGGGCTACTTCTCCTGCTCCTGGTTAGTTGCCGTCCGCCGCAGCGCCCACCTTTTGCCCAGGAACGGGACCCCAACCAAATCATCATCGGTACGACTGCTAAGGTCAGCACCCTGGACCCAGCAGATGCCTATACGGTTTTTGCCGGTAACGTGTTAATGGCGTTGGGGGACCGGCTTTACACCTACAGACCGGGAACTACGGAGTTGCAGCCCCAGTTGGCGACGGCGTTGCCCCAGGTGAGTGCCGATGGCCTGACCTACCGGATTCCGTTACGCCGGGGAGTGGTATTTCACGACGGCACACCCTTTGATGCCGAGGCGATGGCCTTTTCCCTGCGCCGGTTTATGGAAAATGGGGGACGTCCATCGTTCCTGCTGAAAAACATCGTGGCGGATATCCAGGCGACGGGTCCCTACGAGTTGACCATTCGTCTGCAAAAACCTTTTGCGCCCTTTCCGCAACTGCTGGCCTTTTCGGGCTTGTGTGCGGTTTCGCCCAAGGCTTACACCGTTGGGCCGGGGCAGTTTCAACCCCGCACCTTTGTCGGCACCGGTCCCTACCAGTTGGTGCATTTCGGCAGTGACTTCCTGAAACTGAAGCGCTTCCCCCGCTATTGGGGTCCCCCCCCGGCCAACAGCCAGTTAGATATTCAATTTTTCAGTAGCAGTGCCAATCTGTACAACGCCTTGCAGAGTGGGGCGGTAGATGTGGCCTACCAGTTCCTAGAACCGACGCAAATTCTGCAATTGCAAAACCGGGAAGATATTCAGGTTGTCAGCAGCGCCGGGACGGGGATCAATTATTTGACTCTCAATCGTAACCAACCGCCCCTGGATCGCTGGGAGGTGCGGCGGGCTTTGGCGTTGGCTATGCCCCGAGACCTCCTTCGGGAACGGGTATTTCAGAATTTGGTGGAACCGGCTTTCAGCCTTGTACCCAGTAGCCTGCCCGGCTATCAACCGGTGTTTCAGGTGAGGGAAAATCCGCCCCCCTGGCAACAGGCCCAAGACCTCTTGGCCAAGGCCGGTTTTACGACCACACAGCCCCTGCAACTCGACCTGTGGTACCGGAGTAATATCCCCAGTCAAATCCAGGTGGTGAGCACCATCAAGGCAGTCTTAGAGCGGGATTTGCCGGTGCGCTTGCACCTCCAACCGGTAGACTCGACAACGGCCTACCAAAACCTGGAAAAGGGGGTTTATCCCCTGTTTTTGCTGGACTGGTATCCCGATTTTCTCGACGCGGATAACTACCTGGAACCCTTTTTGAGCTGCACCAAAGGTAGTGAGAAAGAAGGTTGCCTAGAAGGCTCTAGCCGCACCTTCGGTTCTTTTTACTACAGCGCCCGGGCCAACGCCTTGATTGCCCAAAGTCGCCGCACCAGCAACCCCCAACAACGCCTGGTCCTGTTGGGAGAACTGCAAAAACTACTGGCCCAAGACGTCCCCTACATTCCCCTGTGGCAGAACCGGGAGTTCGTGTTTGCTCGACAAGAGGTGCGGGGGGTGCGCTTGGAACCCACCCAGACCTTTCCCTTTTGGTTGTTGCAAAAGACACTCCCTCCACCGACCAGCCAGCGCCGGGGTTTATAGGAATTCCCATCTTTTTTCCTATCCCTGCTCCCCCTCCTCCAGGGCAGGCGGAACGGTGGCCACTGCGGCAATGGCATCGTCGGGGTCCAAGCGCTGGAGCCGTATCCCCGTGGCCATGCGAGATTGCAGAGAAATCTCCCGCGCCGCCTGACGGATGATTACCCCCCGCTGCGTCACTAACAGGATTTCGTCGTCTGGACCGATCAACCCTAGACCCGCTACCGCATCGTCGGGCTTGCGGAACTTGGTTACCGTAATTCCCATTCCCCCCCGGTTCTGCACCCGAAACTCAGCAGCCGGCACCCGTTTGCCGTAACCCTTGCGCGTCACCACCAACACATCGCGGCTATCCCCCGGTGTGATGATGTCCATTCCCACCAGCACATCCCCCTGCCGCAACTCCATTGCCCGCACCCCCCGCGTGGCTCGCCCCAGGGGGCGTAATTGCTGATGGTCCACCGCAAACCGAATGGCCATCCCCTGTTGCGACCCGATGAGAATGCTGTCGGTGGCCCTAGCCAACCGCACCCAACGTAATTGGTCCCCCGGCTCCAGCGTGATGGCAATTAACCCGTTAGCGCGAATATGGCTAAAGGCCGACAACGCCGTTTTTTTGATGTAGCCCCCCTGGGTGAGCATCACGATATAGACCTCATCCTCGAAGGTGCTCACCGGCAAAATGGACGTGATTTTTTCCTCCAGGGGAATAGGCAGCAATTGTACCAGAGGTACCCCTCTAGCGGTGCGGGACCCCACCGGAATTTGATAAGCCCGCAACTCGTAGACCACACCCCGGTTGCTGAAAAAAAGAATGTGGTCGTGGGTGTGGGCCGAACAGAACAGGGCCACCGCATCGTCGGGCTTCATGGTTGTACCCGCTTTGCCCCGCGTCGCTCGGCCCTGGCGACTAAAGTTGTCCACCGCCATGCGCTTGATATAGCCCTGTTGCGTCACCAAAATCAGGCAGGGTTCGTTGGCAACTAAATCTGTCTCCTGCAATTCCCCCGACGACGCAGCCACAATTTCCGTCCGGCGCGGGGTGCCATAGGTGGCCTTCAACTCCTGGAGCTCCTGAACCATGATGGCCAACCGCCGTTCCCGCCGCGCCAGGATGTCTTGCAAATCAGCAATTTTAGCCGTCAGTTCTGCGTGCTCCTGGTGAATTTTCTCACTTTCTAGGGCCGTCAACCGGCGAATTTGCATCTCCAGGATGGCGTTGGCCTGATTGGCTGTTAGCTCGTAGACCGTCATCAATTGCTGCCGCGCCGCCTCAGGACTGGCCGCCTCCCGAATTAGGTGGATGACATTGTCCAGGTTACCCAAGGCCACCAACAGCCCCTGCACGATCTCTGCCCGCTCCTGGGCCTTGCGCAAGTGATAGCGGGTACGCCGTTGGAGCACCTCCTCCCGGAACGCCAAAAACACCTGCAAGCTCTGTTTCAGGGTCAACAACTGGGGTTCCCGGTCCACCAGCGCCAGCATATTCGCCCCAAAGGTCACCTGCAACGGCGTCTGCTTGTAGAGATTGTTCAGCACCACCTGGGGCAGGGCCTCCCGCTTGAGTTCAATCACCACCCGCATCCCGTCCCGGTCACTTTCGTCGCGAATGTCGCTGATGCCCTCCAAATGCCGCTCGTTAACCAGTTCCGCCACCCGCTCGATAAACGCCGCCTTGTTCACCTGAAAGGGCAATTGCGTAATAACAATCGCCTCTTTTTCTGAGCGGCCCGGCGCACTGATGGTTTCAATCCGCGCCACCCCCCGCAGCGTCAACGACCCCCGCCCGGTCTGATACATCTCCCGGATGCCCTCCGTCCCCAGAATCTGCCCGCCCGTGGGGAAATCCGGCCCAGGGATATAGCGCTGCAAATCCCGGTCGTCCAAGTCGGGATTGTGGATCAGGGCCACCAGCCCGTCTACTAGCTCCCCGAGATTATGGGGGGGAATATTCGTCGCCATCCCCACCGCAATCCCCGCCGAGCCGTTGAGCAGCAACTGGGGCAACCGCGCCGGCAACACCGTTGGCTCCTGCTCCGACCCGTCAAAGTTGGGGACAAAATCCACCGTATCCGCCTCGATGTCCGCCAGCAGTACATCCCGCGCCAAGGCCCGCAACCGACATTCTGTGTAGCGCATGGCCGCTGGGGGGTCATCGTCCACCGACCCAAAATTCCCATGCCCGTCAATCAACGGCTCCCGCATGGAAAAATCCTGGGCCATGCGCACCAGGGCGTCATAGACCGCCTGGTCTCCGTGGGGGTGATATTTCCCCAGCACTTCCCCCACCACCCGCGCGCACTTTTTGTAGGGGGCATTCGGCTGCAACCCCAAATCGTGCATCGCATACAAAATCCGCCGGTGAACAGGCTTTAACCCATCCCGCGCATCCGGCAACGCTCGCCCCACAATCACACTCATGGCGTACTCCAAATAGGAGCGGGACATTTCGTTGCCTAAATCGGTGGGAATAACGTGCCGCGCCGGAGCAGTAGTCATGGTCTCGGACTCACAGATATAACTGGAAATTTTTGCTTCTATTCTAACGGAAATTGTCGCTTCGCGAACGCTGCTTTTCTAGGGTACTGCTGGTGAAAAAACTCGGCTAAAAAAGGCTCAGCACCGGCAATAGCTTCAGCAAAATTGACCCGTGGTAGGATTGACATAGACTGATCTCTCCTGCCATGTCTGTGACCACCCTTGCCCTGGCGTCCACCGGTTTGTTGACGTTGTTGTTGGTGGTGGGGTTGGTTTTTTTTGTGCGGGCGGCGGTCAAGGACCGGACCCAAACCCAAACCTTCTCCCCCCCTGATCCAGCGGCAGCGCGCCAGCAGGTGGAACGGTATTTGCAAAAGCGGGGCTACCGGTTGGTTGCCGGGGAAACAGGGGACAAGGAGCAGTGTTGGCAGGGGTATGTGCGTCCCAGTGGATTCCTGGCGCTGTTGTTGTCCCTCCTGGTGGGCTTAAGTGGCTGGTGCTTGGGGTTGGTGCTAATCAGCGTGCAACCGGCCTGGGGCGGGAAACCCCTGGGTTTGGTGGCGTTGGGGCCGCTGGCAGGTGTGTTTTATTGGCGGGGGGCCAGTCGCTGCCAAACCGTGACCGTGCACTGCCAGGAAAACGGTTTCCGTATCACCGCCCCGCAACCGGAGCTGGAGCGTTTGCAGCGTTGGTTGTCCACAGCTCCACGTGACCCGTCGCCGTCGCCTGCAGCACCGACCCCTCCGGACAGGCCACCCACCGAACGTCCGTAAACAGGGGTTCGGAAGCAATCACCACGCCGGGGTAATCCGGGTGACCGGTCAGGTAATACAAGCTGGGGGCGGGACTGCCGTGGGCCAACCGAGACGCTAGCAACTGCTCCCCATCGCTCAGGATAAAGTTAAAGGTCACGTCCACCTGGGGGGCCAAATCCAGCAGATTTTGGAAGCTATCCGACAGGGCTTGGCGCAAATCCCCCGTTTGCCGGTAGTGGTGCAATATCCAGGCAAACAGGTGCTCCGAATCCGTCAGACCCTGGATGGCTAGGTAATCCTCATCGGTCAACTGCTGGCGCAACGGGCGGTACAGCATTTGGCGGAAGTGCTGCACGCGACCGTTGTGGACCGCGCTGATCACCCCCTGGACAAAGGGCTGGCAATTGCTGTAGTCCACCGCTAGGCCCGGCGTGGCGCTGCGCACATACCCCACCATGCAGCCGCTGACCACGTAGGCGCACAGGTGGGGCAAGTTAAAGTCGTTCCACATGGGCAGGATGTTTTTGTAGGTAAAGGGCTGGGGCCGCAACCGCCGGTCATACCATCCCAGACCAAACCCATCCCCATTGAGCAACCCCGCCGTCATCTCCTTAGGGGCATAACTTTGCACCAACAGGGAATGGGGCGGCGTCAACACCAAGCGCTCCAACGGAATTGGCTCCCCCAAATAAGCAATCAACCGGCACATGGGTCCCTTCCCACGGCGACCTAAAAACTCCCCCCCTTAACAAAATTTTAACCAGGTCAGCAGGATGGGCTATCGGGGAATTGCCGGCTGTAGAACTGGGCGTAGCGTCCCCCTTGGCGCAGCAGTTCCTCATGGGTGCCCATCTCCACAATCCGGCCCCCCTCCAGCACCACAATTCGGTCTGCCCGCCGCGCCGTGGATAACCGGTGGGCAATCACCAGTACCGTGCGGTTGTGCATCAAGCGCTCCAGGGCTGCTTGCACCAGGGCCTCCGATTCCGCATCCAGCGCTGACGTGGCCTCGTCCAGGATGAGAATTTTGGGGTCGAGCAGCACCGCCCGGGCGATAGCGATCCGTTGCCGTTGCCCCCCCGACAAATTCACGCCCCGTTCCCCCACCCAAGTGTGGTAGCCCTGGGGCAAGCGGGTAATGAACTCGTGGGCGTTGGCCACCCGGGCAGCCTGTTCCACCTGGGCCAGGTCCCAGTCCGGCTGTCCCAGGGCAATGTTTTGGGCCACCGTTCCCGAAAACAGCACCGTGTCCTGGGGCACCAGGGCCATCTGCCGCCGCAGACTCGCCAGGGTCACCCTGCGGATGTCCACCCCATCGATCAAAATTCGGCCCGCCTGGGGGTCAAAAAACCGCAACAGCAGGTGCACCAGCGTACTTTTGCCTGCCCCCGACGGACCCACCAAGGCCACTGTCTCCCCCGGCCAAATCCGCAGGTGAACGTCCTGCAACACCGGTCGCTCCGGCTGGTAGCCGAAGGTCACCTTTTCGTATTCCACCTTGCCGGTGATGGGGGGCAACGGCTGAGCTGTGGGCGATTCCTGCACCTGGGGCGTCAACCGCAGCAATTCCCACACCCGTTCCACCGACGCCTGCCCCTGCTGGTATTCGTTGTAATTGCTGGTGGTAATGGTGATGGGGTCAAACAGGAGCGCCACCGCCGCCACAAAGGCCACAAACTCCCCCGCCGTCAACCAGCCCTGTTGAATCTGCACGCTCCCTAACCAAAACAGAAACAAAACCCCCATGGCCTCCAGAAACCCCACCACCGGAAATTGCACTGCCTTCAACTGCTCCGCCCGCAGGCGCGCCCGCCGGTTTTGCTCCGCCGCCTGGACAAAACGTCGCCACTCATACCCTTCAGCGGCAAAGGCCCGGATCACCCGCATCCCGGCGAACACCTCCGTTAAAAGCGCTGCAATATCTGCCACCTTCGCCTGACTGCGCTGGGACAACTGCAACAACCGCCGGCCAAACCAGGCAATCAGCAACGTCATCAGCGGGGCCACCACCACCGTTGCCAGCGTCAGCACCCAGTTCAACCACAGCATGTAACTCAGCACCGCCAGCAGTTGCAACACCGACGGCAGGAACTGGTGGAACAACTTATGCACCATCTCGCCAATGCGGTCCACGTCCTCCGTCAGCCGGTAGGTCAAATCCCCCGTGCGGGCCTGGTCAAAAAACGTCACATCCAGTTGCTGGACATGGCGGTACACCTGGCAGCGCACCTCCTGGGTCACCCGCAGAGCCACATCCGCCATCAACGCATCCTGCCCGTACTGAAAGAGTCCCCGCACCAGGAAAAACAACACCACCAGGCCACTCAAGCGGGTAATCGCCGCCACATCCCCCCGTCCCACTAACGGTGCCAACATCCCCGCCAAATGGGCCAGCACCGGCATAGACAGCACAAACCCCAAGGTACAGAGCAACGCCTGGCCCAGCCGCCACCGATAGGGATACAAATAGGGCCACAACCGCCGCAGGGAAGTCACCGCCATAGGATTTACCCTATCATCAAACACAAAAAAGCGCCGTACCCTCTCAGGCCGGCTGCTTTCCGAACCATTCATCCCTTCTTGCGATACGCCCGAATAATCCCGTCGGTCAGGTAGCCCCTGCGTCAGTTGGCTGAACTATCTACACCTTAAACATTGCACCCAACTGCAAGGTCAAGGGACTAGACCATAAAAATTTTTGATTTTTTTTGATATTTGCTGTCTCCGTAAAAACCCGGAAACCCGCCATGGAAGAGCCATTGGCAACCGTCGATCTACCGTTTTCGGTCCCTTACACCAGCACCTGTTGCCACTCCAAGCGCTCCAGGGTTTGGGACCGCTCCCAGGCACGGGCAAAACTGCTCAAAGTCGGCTCAATGGTCAACGGTTCCCCAATCACCCCCTGCACCGCCTCCTGGGTCTTCAGGCCGTTGCCTGTGATGTACACCACCGTCAGGGCGTCTGGGTGGATGTACCCCCCCTGAGCCAGCTTTTGCAACACCGCCACCGTCGTTCCCCCCGCCGTTTCCGTGAAAATCCCCTCGGTTTCCGCCAACAACTGGATACCCGCCACGATTTCCGCATCGCTGGCCGCCAGAATTTGTCCCCCCGTGCGACGGGCCACCTCCAGGGCGTACACTCCGTCTGCCGGGTTGCCGATGGCAATAGACTTGGCAATGGTGTGGGGTTTTACTGGGGCGATAAAGTCCCGTCCGGCGGCAAAGGCCTCCGCAATCGGTGCACATCCCTGGGCCTGGGCGCCGTGGCACTGCACCGGCTGATCTTCCACCAGTCCCACCTGCACCAGCTCCCGAAACCCCTTGTAAATCTTGGTGTACAGGGACCCGCTAGCCAAGGGTGCCACGATGCAATCCGGCAAACGCCACCCCAACTGTTCCGCCACCTCAAACCCTAGCGTTTTCGACCCCTCTGAGTAATAGGGCCGCAGATTGATATTGACAAACCCCCAGCCCCGGCTGTTGGCCACCTCCGAACAAAGCCGATTCACCTGGTCGTAATTGCCTTGGACTGCCATCACCGTCGGGCGATAAATCAGCGTCCCCAGGATTTTCCCCGCCTCCAGGTCCGCCGGGATAAACACACAGCAATCTAAACCCGCATGGGCCGCAATAGCCGCCGTGGCATTGGCCAGATTGCCTGTGCTGGCGCACCCCACCGTCGTAAAACCGAGTTCCTTGGCCCGGGTCAAGGCCACTGACACCACCCGGTCTTTGAAACTCAAGGTGGGCATGTTCACCGCATCGTTTTTGATCCAGAGATTGCGCAGGCCCAACCGCCGCCCCAACCGCTGCGCCCGAATCAAGGGAGTCATCCCTGTGCCTAGGTCAATGGGCGTCTCGCTCTCAACCGGTAAAAAGGCCCGGTAGCGCCAAATGGAATGGGGTCCCCGCTCAATACCGGCCCGGGTCACCTGCGCCCGGATGGCCTCCAGGTCGTACTGCACCTCCAAGGGGCCAAAGCACAACTCGCACACGTGCATGGCCACCAGGGGGTACCGCGCCCCACACTCCTTGCACTGCAGATGGGAAAACGTCGCCGTCTTGGGGGAAATCATCACCATAGGCACCCGGAGCATCCACAATGCAGCCTATCCTAACAGACCCACCCGCCCTTGTCAAATCATATCCGACTAAAAAAGTCGGAATTAAAACTGGAGATGGGGCGCGAACGTTAAAGAATTGTTACAGTCGGGGTGGATGGCTTAATATAGGGGGGGAGAGACGCGTAAGGGGCGGTTATGCGAGTGGCGATTGCCGGTGCGGGTTTGGCGGGGTTAGCCTGTGGCAAGTATTTAGTGGATGCGGGGCACCAGCCGGTGATTTATGAAAGTCGAGACGTGCTGGGGGGACTGGTGGCCGCTTGGCGGGACGAGGAGGGGGACTGGTACGAGACGGGGTTGCATGTCTTTTTTGGGGCCTATCCCAACCTGTTGCAATTAATGGCGGAGCTGGGCATCAGCGACCGGTTGCAGTGGAAGGCACACACGTTGATTTTCAACCAGCCGGAAAAGCCGGGGGTGTTGTCCCGGTTTGATGTGCCGGATATTCCTGCTCCTTTCCACGTCATTCTGGCGATTTTGCGCAACAATGACATGCTGACCTGGGAGCAGAAGCTCCGTTTTGCCTTAGGGTTGACGCCGGCGATGATCCGGGGCCAGAAGTATGTGGAGGCGATGGACAAGTACACGTTGCTGGAGTGGTTGCGCCGCCAGGGGATTGACGAGCGGGTCAACAGTGACATTTTTGTGGCGGCGTCCAAGGCGTTGACCTTTCTCAATCCTGACGAGGTGTCGGCGACGATTCCCCTGACGGCCCTCAACCGGTTTTTGCAGGAGCGCTACGGGTCGAAGATTGCCTTTTTGGACGGGTCGCCGACGGAGCGCCTGTGCCAGCCCATTGTGGATTACATTACGGCGCGGGGGGGGGAGGTGCATGTGCAATCGCCGGTGCGGGAGTTTTTGCTCAACCCGGATGGCACGGTGGCGGGGATGGTGATTCGCGGTCTCAACGGCCAGAGCGACCGGGTGGTGCAGGCGGATGCCTATGTGTCGGCGATGTCGGTGGATGCCCTGAAGGTTTTGTTGCCGTCGGCGTGGCAGTCCCTACCCTTTTTCCAAAAGCTGGCTCATCTGGAGGGGGTGCCGGTGATTAACATCCACCTGTGGTTTGACCGGAAAATTTGCCAGGTGGACCATTTGTTGTTTTCCCGTTCACCGGTGCTGAGCGTTTATGCCGATATGAGCAATACCTGTCGGGCCTACAGCGACCCTGACCGTTCGATGCTGGAGTTGGTGTTGGCGCCGGCCCAGGATTGGATTGACCGTTCGGATGCGGAAATCCTAGAGGTGACGATGGCGGAGTTGCGCAAGTTGTTTCCGCAGCAGTTGGCAGGGGACCAGCCGGCGCGTCTGCGCAAGTACAAGATTGTGAAAACGCCCCGTTCGGTGTATAAAGCGATTCCAGGGCGGCAGCAGTATCGTCCCAGCCAGGTCACGCCGATTGCCAATTTCTTTCTGGCGGGCAGTTACACCCTGCAGCGGTATTTGGGCAGTATGGAGGGGGCGGTATTGTCGGGTAAACTGGCGGCCCAGGCGGTAGCAGCTTACCTATCCCAAGCGGCCCCAACTCCGGTGACAGTGGCCTCATGACCATGACAGCGACGGTTTCTTCCCCGCTGGAATTGCAGCCCGAGACGCTGGCCCAGGCTTATGCCGCCTGTGAACGGCTGACGGCTACCTACGCCAAGACGTTTTATCTGGGGACATTGTTGATGGCGCCGGCGAAGCGACGGGCGGTATGGGCAGTCTATGCCTGGTGTCGGCGCACGGATGAACTGGTGGATGGTCCCCAAGGCCAGCAGACGTCTTTGAGTACCCTACAGGCGTGGGAGCAGCGGTTGGAGTGCACCTTTGCCGGACAACCCCAGGACCTGTATGACCTGGCGCTGTATGCGGCCACGCGGGAGTTTCCCCTGGAGATTCAGCCGTTTCGGGATATGATTGCCGGGCAGCGGATGGACCTGTGCCAACGCCGTTACCGGACTTTTGCGGAGTTGGAGACCTACTGCTACCGGGTGGCGGGTACGGTGGGGCTGATGTCCCTGGCCATCATGGGCACGCCCCAGCAGGACGAATCGGTACGCCAGGCGGCGATTGCTTTAGGGATTGCCAACCAGCTTACGAACATCCTGCGGGATGTGGGGGAGGATTGGCAGCGGGGTCGGATTTATTTGCCCTTGGAGGAATTGACGGCCTTTAGCTATACGGTCCAGGAGTTGAAACGGGGGGTGATCAACGGGGCCTGGCGGCGGTTGATGCAGTTTCAGATTGCCCGGGCACGGGATTATTTCCGCCGGGCGGAACCGGGGGTGAATCAACTTTGTGCTGATGCCCGCTGGCCGGTGTGGACGGCTTTGATCAATTACCGACGCATCTTGGACCAAATCGAGCGCAATGACTATGATGTATTTAACCGGCGGGCCGATGTGGCGTTGGCGGGGAAGTTGCTGGCGTTACCGGGGGCGTTATGGCGTTCGTTTGGGGGGGGATGGTGATGACGGTACCCGCGGGCATCAGCTTTGAGCAGGCAGTCGCCCAAACCCAAACGCTGGTGGAGGCCCGCACGCAAGGGAAATTGGATGCCCAGGCCTTCGCCCA
>JAUQVX010000007.1:0-59602 GCA_039794565.1 Gloeomargarita sp. SRBZ-1_bins_9
GTGCGCCGCTACCTGGAGTACTTGGGGTACACCGTCGAGCATGTGCAAAACATCACCGACATTGACGACAAGATTCTCAAGCGGTCCCAGGCCGAAGGGGTGCCTCTGCAGGTGATCACCGAACGCTACATCCAGGCCAGCCAAGAAGACTTTGCCCGGTTAAACATCCTACCGGCCAAAGCCAGTCCCCGCGCCACAGAAACCATCCCGGAAATCATCCAAATGATTCAACGCCTGGAAAGCTTGGGATATGCCTATGCCAGCGGCGGGGATGTGTACTACGCAGTAGAGCGGTTTCCCAGGTACGGCACCTTGTCTGGACGCAGCTTAGACCAAATGCAGGCGGGAGCCAGCGGGCGGGTGGATGAGGAAATGGCCCATAAGCGTCACCCCCTGGATTTTGCCCTGTGGAAAGCCGCCAAACCCGGTGAACCAGCCTGGGATTCCCCCTGGGGACCCGGACGTCCCGGCTGGCACATCGAATGCTCGGCTATGATCTACAAAACCCTTGGCCCCAGCATTGATATCCACACCGGCGGCAGCGATTTAATCTTTCCCCACCACGAAAACGAAATTGCCCAGTCGGAGCCGCTCACCCAAAAACCCTTGGCCCGCTACTGGCTGCACAACGGGTTTGTCACAGTGGCGGGGGAAAAGATGTCCAAGTCCCTGGGCAACTTCCGCACCATCCGGGACGTACTGCAGGAATACGAACCCATGGCCCTGCGGCTGTGGATTTTGCAGTCCCATTACCGGCAACCGATTGAGGCCACCCCCCAAGCCCTACAGGCGGCCCAATCCGGCTGGCACACGCTGCAGCGAACCCTGTGGTTTGGCGACTGGCAGGACCCGGCCACCCTCGCCCCCACTGACTTAGACCCCCAGGTGCAGCAGGAGTTCACAACGGCCATGAATGCCGATTTCAATACCCCAGCAGCGGTGGCGGTGCTATTTAAGGTGGCTAAGCAACTCAAGCATCTGGCCCACTTGGGCAACGGTCACCGGCAGACCCCAGAGTTTCAACGCCTGTGGCGGACCTTGGGGTACTTGGGGCAACAGGTGTTAGGGCTGAAATTCGACCCGCCCCCCCCCGCCCCGGACATTAGCCAAGAGATTGCCGCCCTGATTGCCCGACGCCAGGAGGCCCGCCGCCAAAAAAACTACGCTGAGGCCGACCGGATTCGGGAGCTGCTGGCGGCCCAAGGCATTCGTCTGGTGGACAAACCCGGTGGCATCACCGAATGGTATCGGGAATGAAAGCGGTTTGGCTGGTGGGGGCCGGGCCAGGGGCACCCGAGCATTTGACCCAAGCCGCCCAGCAAGCCCTGGCACAGGCTGAGGTGGTGGTGTATGACACGCTGGTGGACCCCCGGGTGCTGGCGCTGATTCCCCCCCAGGCCCAGACCTACAGCGTGCAGGGACTATCCCAGGAGCAAATTAATGACCTGCTGATTAGCCACTACCGCCAGAACCGACAAGTGGTACGCCTCAAAAGCGGTGACCCCTTTATCTTTGGCAAGGCCACCCAGGAGTTAGCAGCCCTGGCCGCCGCCGGTTGCCGCTACCACGTGGTTCCCGGCATCAGTACAGCCACCGGCGCTGCTACCTTGGCCGGCATTCCCCTGACGGATAAGGATTGGGGGCGCTCCATCGGCGTCATCACCGCCCATGCCCCGGCGCAATTGGATTGGGCGGCCCTGGCCCGTCTGGATACGCTGGTGTGCTTGATGGGAACAGGGCAACTGGAACCCATCCAGACCCAACTGCTCCACCACGGCAAACCCCCCGACACCCCAGCAGCGCTCATCCATCGAGCCGGCCAACTGGGGCAAACCGTGTGGACGGGCACCTTAGGAACACTCGGGCAACAGACGGCCGCCCCCCCCAGCGTGGTGGTCATCGGTCCAGGAGCCGGGTATCAAGGGTTGGGGCAATCCCGATTACCATTGGCGGGGAAAACCATCCTGGTGACCCGAGCAGCTGACGGCGGCAGCGAACTGGCGGAGCGATTGCAGCGGCTAGGTGCCCAGGTAGTGCATTTACCCTTGCTGGTGGTCACCCCGCCCCCCGATTGGACCCCTCTGGACCAAGCCCTAGACCACCTGGCCACCTTTAACTGGCTGGTGCTCACCTCCGCCCATGCCGTGCAGTTTTTCTGGCAGCGGTTATGGGCGCGGGGCTACGACGGGCGAGCCTTGGCCCATCTCCAGATTGCGGTTGTGGGGGAGAAAACCGCCGCCTATCTCCAACGCCAGGGACTGCGGGCCGACCTGGTTCCCCGGGAATTTGTGGCCGATGCCCTGCTCGAGAGCTTCCCAGTTGACTGCCGGGGGATGCGAGTGCTGTTTCCCCGAGTAGCCAGTGGGGGTCGGCAGGTGCTCACCGCAGGACTCCGCGCCCGAGGTGCCCAGGTCACCGAAGTCGCCGCCTACGAAACCGTCTGCCCCGCTACTGTACCGCTCTACATTACCGACGCCCTGCGCCACAAACACATTCACGTGTTGACTTTTGCCAGTGCCAAGACCGTCGCCCACTTTGCCCAGCTTCTGGAACAAACGGCCCCCGGCGAATGGCTCTCCTGGATCGCCCCCAGCCTGATTGCCGCTATTGGTCCCCAGACCGCCCAAGCCTGCCAGCACTACCTACAGCGGGTGGACGTTCAAGCCCAGGAGTACACCCTCGACGGCCTGGTACAAGCCCTAGTGGCGTACTACGGCGACACCAACACCCCCAGCTCCTGAAGCAGGCCGACTACCCGCTGCCGGATTTGGTCCCGCACCCGCCGGAACGTATCCATATCCCCCCCTTCCGGGTCCGCCAATTGCCAGTCAGCAAAATAGTCCCGCGTCACCCACGCCGGCGGCAAGCTCACCCCACAGCCACACAGGGAAATCACCACGTCGAAATCCTCAGGCCGGAAATCGCTCAAGGGTTTAGAGACCTGCCGGCTGATGTCAATACCCACTTCCGCCATGGCCTGCACTGTCAGGGGGTCCACCACACTGGCTGCCAACCCAGCACTGGCCACCTGCACCCGGTCTCCCCCCAAGGTCCGGGCAAACCCCTCCGCCATCTGCGACCGCCGCGAATTCTTCTTACACACAAACATAATCCGGTGCATAGTTCCACCTCCGATTAGGCAAAATACTTTTGCGTGCGTTTAGCCAAAGCCACCAGCGACAACATCACCGGCACCTCCACCAGCACCCCGACCACCGTGGCCAAGGCCGCCCCCGACTCCAGGCCAAACAAACTAATGGCCACCGCCACCGCCAGCTCAAAAAAATTAGACGTGCCGATCAACGCCGCCGGCGCTGCCACGGTAAAAGGCACCCGCCACCAGTAGGCCCAGGCATAGGCAATGGCAAAAATTCCATAGCTTTGCACCAACAACGGGATAGCTATCAAACCGATTACCCCCGGTTGGCGGACCAAAGTGGGCGCCTGGAAGCCAAACAGCAACACCACCGTTGCCAGCAGCCCCACCACGGAATAGGGCTTGAGACGTTCACAGAACCGGGCAATGGCCACCTCGTGACCCACAGCATCCAAGCGCCGGCGCGTCCAATATCCCGCCGCCAAGGGAATCAACACATACAGAACCACCGACAGCAGCAACGTTTCCCAAGGGACTTGGATATCCGTAATCCCCAGCAAAAACGACACGATCGGGGCAAACAGGAAGACCATCACCAAATCATTAATAGACACCTGCACCAGGGTGTAATTGGCATCCCCCCCCACCAACTGACTCCACACAAACACCATGGCTGTACAGGGGGCCGCCCCCAGTAAAATCATCCCCGCAATGTATTCCTGGGCCGCCTGGGGAGATACCCACCCCGCAAACAGATAACGGAAAAATAGGACCCCCAACAGGGCCATCGTAAAGGGTTTGATGAGCCAATTCACCACCAGCGTGAGGCATAACCCCTTGGGTTGGCGGCCCACCTGGTGTAATGAGGCAAAATCCACGTTCACCATCATCGGGTAAATCATGACCCAGATCAGCACCGCCACCACAAAGTTGACATTGGCATACTGCAGCCGGGCCAAGAAATTAAATAACTGGGGAAACGCTAACCCCAGCTTCACCCCCGCGATGATGGCCAGCGCCACCCACAGCGATAAATACCGCTCAAAGACCCCTAAGGCCCCCTTCCCCATCCGCTTTTCCCCAACAACTCCCTACCCACTATATCAATCATCATCTATATTGACAAGTATCTATAGGTTGAGCAGGATAGGGTTATGGGTATGAAAGTTAAGGCCATTCATCCCCGGGTATGGCAGTGTTGTCCGCCGCTATTGACGGGGCGGTTAACCTTTGAGCAGGCGGAGGCCCTGGCAAGCGTCTTTCGAGTGCTGGGGGACCCCACGCGCCTGTACCTGTTAAATTTGATTGCCGCCCAACCGCGCCAAGAGGTGCAGGCCTGCGCCTTGGTGGAAACCTTGGGGCTATCGCAACCTACCGTCAGCCACCACCTGAAAGTGATGTACGAGGCCAGGCTATTGACCCGGGAGCGTCGGGGAACTGGGATTTACTACCGCCTGGTGCCCCAGTTGCTGACCATTTTGCGCCAGGTGCTGACGACAGACATGACCCCCTAGGTCGCCTAAGCCACCGGTGAAAAGTTAAGAGTTGGTTAAAGAAAAGCTTGAGAATCATTCTAAGTGGCGTTATAATTGACTAAAGTTTCTGTCAGTGTTGGACTTGTGAGGAGTTGAGCGATGAGCAAGCCGGTCCGACGTTACTTGGCAAGTGGGGTGGCGGTGGCGGGGTTAACCCTGGCGGGTGCCGCCCAGGCGCAAGTTACCACCCCAAATCCCCGGGAGTCGATTCGGCAGGTGCGGGAGTATGTGCGGGATTTGCGCGTCGAGGATGAACTGGGGCAGGTGACGTCGGTTTCGGAGTTTGTGGATGTGAAGCCGACGGACTGGGCGTTTCAGGCGTTGCAGTCGTTGGTGGAGCGCTATGGCTGTATTGTGGGGTTGCCGACGAATCCCCCTACCTATCAGGGGCGGCGGGCGACGACGCGTTATGAGTTTGCTGCCGGGTTGAATGCCTGCTTGGACCGGATTAACGAACTCATCGCCGCGTCCACCGCTGATTTGGTGACCAAGGAAGATATGAAACTCATCCAGCGGTTGCAGGAGGAGTTTGCGGCGGAGTTGGCCCTGCTGCGGGGGCGGGTGGATACCCTAGAAGCGCGCACGGCCACGTTGGAGGCGCAGCAGTTTTCCACGACGACCAAGCTGACGGGGCAGGCGATTTTTGGGGTGCAAGGGGCGTTTGGGGCTGACCGGCGGGCGGTGCCTAGGGGTGTGCCCCAGGGAAGTTTGGGCAATGTGCGGGATGCGGTGACGTTTGGTTACCGGGTGAATTTGACGTTCAACACCAGCTTTACGGGGAAGGACCTGCTCACCACCAATCTGCAGGTCAACGATGTGCCGTTTGGGGTTGACCCGAATACGGATGCTCTTCATGCTACAGGGACCCGCAGCGCCAGCCTGAGTTATGGTTTTCTGAACGGTGCGCCTGGCGGTGGTGTGGGCATTACCTTCCTGAACTACACGTTCCCCGTGCTGGCCGATAAGGGCAAAATTGCAGTTACCGCTGTGGGTGGGGGGGTCAACGATTTGGCAGACCCGCTAAGCCCCCTAAATGATGATGGGCAGGGAGCGTTGTCAGCGTTTGGCTTGCGCAACCCCATTTACAACCAAAACGGTGCGTTGGGGGTCGGCGCTGGCTTTAGCGTGAATTTCCTGGATGATAAGTTGAATTTCACGATCGGTTACTTGGCCAATGGAGCAGAGGGCCAGGGGGCCTATTCGCCGGATAATGGTCTGTTTGGGTCGTCCTATGTGGCCTACACCCAACTGACGGGTTATCCCACGGATAATTTAGGTCTGGGTTTGCTGTATGTGCGGGGCTATAGCGACCCGGGCTTTCCTTTGAATCTGGGGGGGTTTGTGGGTACCCAGTCGGTGGACGCTCTGACGGCGGCTGTACCTGTATCGGCGGATAACTTGGGCTTTCAGTTCAAGTGGCAACCCCTGCGCAATTTCGTGCTCGGCGGTTGGTTCGGGGCAACGTGGTTCCGGGACGAGGCGCCTAGATTGACTGCCACGGGTACCGCTTTGAATTACGCTTTGGTATTTGCTTTCCCAGATGTGGGGACCAAGGGGAGTCAGGCCCAGCTGGTGGTAGGGGCGCCGCCTTATCTCTCGACCAGCCGGGGGTTGGTGGCGAATGGTTTTGTGAATCGCCGCAGCGATGATGTGCCGATTCTGGTGGAGGCGTCCTATCGCTTCAAATTCTCGGAAAACATCAGCATCACGCCGGGGGTGTTTGCCATCTTTAATCCGGAAGGCAACCGGGCTAACGACACAGTACTGGTGGGCGCTATTCGCACGACCTTTAGCTTCTAGGCTGGCTCATCAATTGCCTATGCTGGACCCCTCAACCCAAAGAGGGGTTTTTTTGTTATGCTGCTCAGGCTAGGTGAACTCCATGCAACCGTTACCGAACTATCCGCCCCAGTGGCAGTGTTTATTGCGCAATCTAGGGCAATGGCAAGGGACGTTTACGGATGTGTCGCCGGTGGGGAAGGTACTGGCAGAACACCCTAGCGTTGTGACCTTGGAGGTCCTGGATGAGGGAAGCACCATCCGGCAAACGATTCGGGTTGACGGAAAGGAACGGGTTCTGGTGTACCGCACGCTAGGGCGGGGGATTTTGCTGTTTGCCGACGGGGCATTTTCCCAGGGGTCGTTGCAGTGGGGGCCGCTGGGGGATTTTGGGGCGGAGTTGGGCTTGATCCAGGGGGATCGGCGGGTCCGCTGCGCCATGGTGTACCAAGACAGCGTTTTGCAACGGCTGACGCTGATTCAAGAGCAGCGGGAACCGACGGCAGTGGTTGGGGAGACCTATCCGCCGGTGACGCAGCTCTACCCGGATTGGCGAACCCCCATGGCGTTGACGGGGCAGTTGACCGTGACCTGGCATGCTCAGGCGGCCCACTGGCAAATGGTCATGGGGACGGAAACCTGGACATGGTCTGGAGAATGTCACCCAGATGGCTACTACGAGGGACAGGGATACCGTTTGCTGTGCCTGCAACCGGAGGTGCTGGTGTGCCTACCGCCGGTCATTGGCCGGGGACAGTCGTTTGCCCTGGGGTTGGTCTGGGGGGGTCAGGCCATGTGGCGGCGCTACGATGCACGAGGGGCTTGGATAGACCTCACGCAGTTTCGGCAGGTACGGTTCGGGTCGCCTGGGGTATGATGATTTGTAAACCTGTGTGAAACCTGGGGTGCGCCCATGGACGAGCTGCGGGCAATTTTGGAACTGGCAACGGTGGAGGAGTTGCAGGATTTGACGCAGATTCTGTTTAGCCGTCGCTTTAACCCCCTGGATTACCTGTGCACGCCGTCGCCGGAGATGGTGCAGTCGTTGGACCGAGAGGCTTGGTTGGACATGTTGGCGGCACGGTTGCGGTTTCTGGCGGCGGATGGGCTGACGGTACTGCAGGGACGAGCGGATGAACTCACGTATCACGACATCCTGCTGCGGGTGGGCCAGTACCTGAAGCTGCCCTGTACGGCGGATATGAGTGTACCGGATTTGGAGTCGGAGATTTTCTTGCATGTGTTGCAGCGGTCCTGGGAGCGCTTACCAGCCGACCAACAGGCGGAATTGCAGGCGGAACTGGGACAGGAGTTGACAGGGCCTTGGCAGCGGGAAATGGTCAAGGCTTTTTTGCAAAAGGGGAGTGTAGTGGCGCTGGGGTCGGTGCTGCGGGCGCTGCTGCTCAAAAAACTGGTGCGCTACACGGCCTTGGTGCAGGGGGCGCGACTAATGGTGGTGCGGGGGGTAACGGCGCTGCTGGGGCCGGTGTTGTGGGGCTGGTTTCTGGCGGAATTGGGCTGGAGTGCCATCGCCACCAATTACGCGCGGGTGATTCCGGCGGTGCTGACCCTGGCCCAAATCCGGCTGTTGCGGGATGAATCGCTAACTTGGGCGCCCGCGTAGATTGGTTGACCCTGGGGCTGGGCTTGCTGCCGTTTTGGTCGGCGCTGGCACTGGCTCTGTGGGCAGGAGGGATGGTCGCGCTCTGGGTCCGCCGGGGTGGGCTTTTGCTCCGGGACCGGGACACCTGGCTGGGGTTACTGCTGGTGGTGGGGTTGGGGGTCAGTACCTGGCAATCACCGACGCCGGGGGAAGCGTTGCTGGGCTTGGGCAATGTCCTACCGTTCCTGGCGTTTTTTTTAGCAGTGCGGGGGGAGCTGTCGCCGTTACGGATGCGTCGGTTGCTGGCGGTGATGGGGAGTACGGCGGTGGTGGTTACGGGAATTGGCCTGGCGCAGGCCCTGTTTCCTCACCCCTGGACCGTATCCCTACTGGGGGTGGAAATAAACTGGCATCCCCGCATCCCGGGACGCATTGATTCGGTGTTCAGCGATGCCAATGTGATGGCGTCCTACTGCGTGATGATGTTCTGGGTGCAACTGGGCCTGGCAGGAACGGCACCGGCAAAGTCCTGGCGACGCTGGGCGTGGGGGGCAGCGGCGGGTTTGACGTTGCTGGCGCTGGTGTTGACCCGTTCCCTAAATGGCCTGGCGGTGATGTGGGGGATGGGCTTGGCGCTGACTGTGGCCTTCCGGCGCTATGGGTTGAGTGTGTTCCTGCTCCTGCTGGGGGTGGCGGTGGTGGGGGCGGGTTGGGATTGGCCGGGCTGGCGGGCGGTGGTGCCGGAGGTGTTGTGGGGGCGCATCCCTAAATACATCACCGGTCAGGCCGAGGATTTACGCACGGTGCAGTGGCGGATCGCCTGGCAAGGGTTTTGGCAGCGGCCCTGCTGGGGCTGGGGGTTACGTTCCTTCCCCAATCTCTATCACCGGGCTACTGGCAGTTGGGTGGGCCATCCCCATAACCTGTGGGTCATGTTGCTGGTGGAAACGGGGGTCTGGACAACGGGCCTTTTGACGTATCTGGTGGGGCGGGTGATCGTAGGGGCTTGGCAGACCTGGCAACAGGACCGGCAACCCTGGTACGGGGGCATGGGGCTGGCATTTATCGGCGTCACCCTATTCCATATGCTAGATGTAACCCTGTTTGATGGGCGGGTCAACGGTTTGGCGTGGTTACTTCTAGCAGGACTGGCAGGTGGGACAGGCACAAGGCGGCGGCTCTCCGGCGGGCGTTGCTGATCGCTGGGTTCATGGGGTTGGCCGTCTGGTTGTGGGGACCGGGCGCCCATTGGTTGCTTCCCCGCATTCAACAGTGGGAGTCCCTGTCGGGGTTTGTGGCAACCCTGGCGGAAGTCCTGGCGGGGGTTTTGGGGTTTACCATTTCGGCAGTCGCCATCGTCGTGCAACTGAGCGCCGAGCGCTTTAGCCCCAAGGTCACCGAACTCTTTTTGCGGGAACGGATCAATTGGTTGACCATTTTGTTTTTGATCCTGGCCAACTTAATTAGCGTGTGGACCACCTTGGCTTTTGCCTTTGACCCCCTGCCTTTTGGGTTGGTGGTTCTGAATCTCCTGCTAGGCAGTCTCGCGTTTATCATCCTGATTCCCTACTTTATCTTTGTGCTGGATTTCCTCCAACCTAGCTCCATCATTCAAAATCTAGAGCGTCAGGTGCGCCGGGGCATTATGCAGAAGTTGAGCAAAATCACCCCCCTCCAGGTGGTTTACCGCCAGCAGCAGGACTGTCTTTCGGCCCTGGCGGAATTTCGTTCCATTGCTATCAGCGCCCTGCAACAACGGGACCAGGCCATCATTCTCGGTTGCTTAGAAAGCCTGCGGGATTTGGCCCTGTTTTACGGGGAGCACAAATTGCAGTTGCCAGACCTATGGTTTCGCCTGACCCCCGCCGTCTATAAAGACCCGGATTTTATTTCCGTGGACGCCATGAAGCTGCGGGAAATTGAGAAACAAAAAATCTGGCTAGAAGTGAAAATCCTGCGCCAGTATCAGGGCATTCTCACCAATTCGCTTCTGGCCTCGGCGGAAACCTGTACCCTGGTGGGCATTTACACGCGGGAGATTGGTGAGCAGGCCCTAGATTTGGGGCAAGAACCCATCGTCTATCTAACCGTGAAATTTTTCAATACCTACCTGCGTCTGGTGATCAATCAACGGGATGTGCGTGCCGGTTACAACCTGATCAAACAATATCGCCTGCTAGCGGAACGGGCCCTTTTACAGGGTTTTGACACCATTGCCCTGGACATTGCCCATCACTTTCGCTACTACAGTCTCTTAGCCCACCAGGTCGGTTTGTACTTTTTGTGCGAAGTGTTTGCCTATGACCTGGGCCATCTGGTGCGCACCAGCTTCCAACTCAGGGAAACTACCCACCGGCAACTACTGGAGATTTTCCTGCGGGTGGACCAGGACCCGGAAAGCGAACAGCAGGAACAGTCCTCGCGGGGGGTGCGCAAATCCCAGGTGAAATTGGCCGCCTATTACCTCAGTCGGGGCGAAATATCCCTAGCCAAATTAATCTTCCAGGATATGCGACGCGAGCCTCACCACCGCCTACAACTGCTTGGTGAAGAACTGCTCACCACCGGCGAGGACTTTTGGGAGTTTACCGACCGGGGCGAAAGCTTTTATTACCTGGAGCCGGAATTACATCCCTATGTACGGGAGTTTTTTAGCTGGTTTGACCCGCCAGTAACTCTGCTGCCGGTATGATGTCGTAGTCGGCGGGGGCAATCAGGGACTGACCGGTCATCTCCGGGGGTTGCGGCAAGCCCAGAATTTGCAGCACCGTGGGAGCCACATCGGCTAAGCGCCCGCCTTCTCGCAATTTCACCTGCCCGCCGTGGCCAGGAATTTTCGCCCCTTCCCCCTCCACCACGATGAAAGGCACCGGGTTGGTGGTATGGGCTGTCCAGGGGTTGCCTTGCTCATCCGCCATGAGTTCGGCGTTGCCATGGTCAGCCGTGATGAGTACGGTAGCGCCCACTTGACTGGCCGCCTCTAGCACTCGCCCCACACACCGGTCCACCGTTTCAATGGCTGTGACCGTGGCTGCCATCTGTCCCGTGTGTCCCACCATGTCGGGATTGGCATAGTTGACCACGATCAGGTCGTAGGCGCGGTTGGCCAGGGCCTCCACCACCACCTCCGTCACCGCTTCGGCGGCCATGGCCGGGGCCAAGTCATAGGTGGGCACCTGGGGGCTGGGGATCATCACCCGGTCTTCCCCGACAAATGGCTGCTCCCGTCCCCCGTTGAAGAAATAGGTGACATGGGCATATTTTTCCGTTTCGGCGGTGCGCAGCTGTTTCAAGCCGTGTTGGGCCACCACCTCCCCCAACAAGTTGTTCAAGTTCTGGGGGGGAAACAGCACCGGCAACCCCAACGCGGGGTCGTATTCGGTCATGGTCACCACCTCCAGGGGTTCGATGCGCTGGCGGGGAAAGCCGCTAAAGGCCGGGTCCACAAACGCCCGCACCAACTGCCGCATCCGGTCGGGGCGAAAGTTGAAAAAGACCACCCCATCCCCCGCTTGGATCGCCCCTGGCGTCAACCGCACCGGCGGAATAAATTCATCCGTGATTCCCTCCCGGTAACTCTGCTCCAGCAAAGCCACCGCACTCATGCCTTTGCCCGGACCCTCGGTGGTCATCACCTGGTAGGCGGCTTGCGTGCGGTCCCAACGCTTATCCCGGTCCATGGCGTAATAGCGGCCGCTGACCGTGGCAATGCGACCGATGCCCAGGCGTTGCAGATAGTCTTGCACCTGTGCCAAATAGGCCTGCCCCGCCGTCGTCAGGGTATCCCGCCCATCGGTAATGGCATGGACACACACCTGGTCAAAGCCCTGGGCCTTGGCAAAGTCCAACAGCGCCAGCAGATGGTCCAGATGAGCGTGCACGCCCCCCGGTGAACACAGGCCCACCAGGTGCAAATTGCCCCCCCGTTGCCGCAGCCGTTCCGCCAGGGACAGCAACACCGGATGGCGCAAAAACTCTCCCCCCGCCGCCGCATCGGAAATCCGCACCAACTCCTGGGGCACCACCCGGCCCGCCCCCAAATTCAGATGCCCCACCTCCGAATTCCCCATCTGGCCTGCCGGCAGTCCGACATCCCGCCCCGACGCCTGTAACAACGTATGGGGATAAACCTGCCAAAGACTATCGATCACCGGGGTAGCCGCCTGGGCAATGGCATTGGCCGTCGGGTTCTCCCGGTACCCCCAACCGTCAAGAATCACCAACACAACTGGGGCTGTGGGATGGGACATAAACCGTTCTCTCCCGCGATGGATCAATTTTGTCCTTTATATTACTATCCCCTGTCAAGTTCCCCAAGGCGGCACCCAGATTCGAACTGGGGAATGAAGGTTTTGCAGACCTCTGCCTTACCACTTGGCTATGCCGCCGACTAGTTGATTATGGTAGCATGAAGGCTTGCGCAACCGGAGAACCATGCCGGGCTGGTTCATTTCCCTAGAAGGCATCGAAGGGGCCGGCAAAAGCACCCAGATGCAGCGTTTAGCGGCTTGGTTCCGGGACCAAGGGCGGCGCGTGCTCACCACAGCCGAACCCGGGGGTACGCCTTTAGGTCAATCCCTGCGCCCCCTGCTGCTGCATCGCCGACTGCCCAGCCGCGTTGAACTCCTGTTGTACGCCGCCGACCGGGCTGCCCACGTAACCGACGTACTCCAGCCCGCCCTTGAGCAATACGACATTGTTCTATGCGACCGCTACGTGGACTCCACCGTGGCCTACCAGGGCTATGGACGCGGCCTAGACTTACAACTGATTGACCAGGTCAACGCCATTGCCACCGGGGGTCTGCTGCCCGATTTAACCCTGTGGTTGGATGTACCTGTGACCGTCGGACTGCAACGCGCCCGGGGCCGGGGACCCCTCAACACCATCGAACAAGAAACCCTCGCTTTCCATGAGCGGGTACGCCAGGGGTATCAAGCCTTGGCCGCCCAGCACCCCCAGCGCATTTATCGGATCGACGCCACCCCCCCCAGCGAAACCGTCTTTACCCAGATGTGTGATGCGATTGCTCGTCGGTGGCCGGTTGGTGCCAGCGGATGCCGATAAACAGGTCGTACAAAAAGCCCAGGAAACTGCGGGAGTCCTCCCACAACCCCAAGGTCTGGGGCGACCCATGGGCCGTTAAGGTTGGTTGCATCAGCTCATACACCCGCTGGTAGTGATACCAGGGAATCGACGGCCACAGGTGATGGATCAAGTGATAGTTCTGCCCCAGAATCAGCCAGTTCCAAATGCGGCTGGGATACACCCGGGCGTTGCGCCAACGACTGCGCTCCCGAAAAGGCCGATGGGGTAAATAGTCAAAAAACAACCCCAGCGCCAACCCCACCACCAACGCCGGCGAAAACCAAAAATTCAGGATATAGCCCAAAAACCCGTAGTAGCAGGCGGCGACAATCACCCCGGCAACAAGCAGACGACTGATGGCCCACTCCCACAAATCCATACCCTGCCACAGCCGCCGTTGAAAAAAGTACACCTCGTGGTAGAAAAAGCGGGCGGCAATCAGCCATAGGGGTCCGCCGGTGGACACAAAATGGTCGGGGTCATTTTTCGGGTCATTGACATGGGCGTGGTGTTGCATGTGCACCCGGGTAAACACCGGAAATGTAAATCCCAGCATCAAGGCGCTCACATGGCCCATCGCCGCATTGATCAGCCGGTTTTGGTGAGCTGCCTGATGGGACGCATCGTGGATCACCGTTCCCGCCAAATGCAACGCCAACACATTGCACCCGAAACACACGGGCGGCCACCAACCCCAGCACCAGTACCCCAGGGCTGAACCCACCGCTAAACCTAACGCCAGGCAAAAAATGCCAAAGGTGGGGTTCCACAAACTCGCCGGCGCAACCAGGTACTCCTTGGGCGGCTGGCGCAACACCGGGGTCGCAACCATGTACTCAACTCCTCCACAGCCAACGGGTCACCACGCAACTTTATTGTTTACTATACGACAGAATGAGAAAGAAAATGAAGTTTTGTTAATGCTGCCATTGGCGCCCGTGCTAGAGTGGATGGGGGGGGACTGTTAGGGAGTGTGTCCATGACGGCGGTGACAGAACCCTATGGGGAGCGTTTGATTCGGGAAGCGGAGTTGGTGGCGTTTCCCAATCCCCGGCCCGGTCGGCGTTATTGGATTCACATCACCCTGCCGGAGTTCACCTGCAAGTGTCCCTTTTCCGGCTATCCCGACTTTGCCACCATTTATCTGGACTACATCCCCCATCAGAAGCTAGTGGAACTCAAGTCCCTGAAGCTCTACATCAACCGTTACCGGGACAGGCAGATTTCCCACGAAGCGGCGGCCAATCAAATCCTAGACGATTTTGTGGCGGCGGTGGCCCCCCTGGCAGTGCGACTCAAGGCGGACTTCAACCCCCGCGGCAACGTGCATACGGTCGTGGAAGTGGTGTATCCTGACTCCCCCACCGGTCAACTGAGCGACCAATTTCTCCAGCAACTGGCGCCCCCCCCCACCGGCGACTAACCCGGCCCCCATCAACAATTGCTACAGCGTGCGAAATTTTGTTGCAAAAAATGCGGCCTTCAGCAACAGGTTTCTCATTTGCTTAGACAATGCGAAGCGAGAACCTTATGGAGTGGAGCAGCCATGACCCAATCCACGTCAGCCCGTAATTTGGGCATCAGTGAATTTTCCCCCCAGGAGTGCATCGAATGGCGCAGCCCCGCCGATACGGATTTGGTGATCCGGGCGGTGTACCGTTATGTCCTGGGCAATGACTATCTCATGACCAGCGAGCGTCTGACCGACGCCGAATCCCAACTGCGCAACGGCAACATCACCGTGCGGGAATTTGTACGAGCCGTAGCCAAATCCGAGCTTTACAAACAAAAGTTTTTCTACCCCAATTCCAACAACCGGTTTATCGAGCTGAATTACAAGCACCTGTTGGGCCGCGCCCCCTACGACCAGAGTGAAATTGCCTATCACCTGGACCTCTACCACCGCCGGGGCTACGACGCCGAAATTGACAGTTACATTGACAGTCCCGAATACGCAGCCAACTTTGGCGAATACATGGTTCCCGCCTACCGGGGTTTTTGGAGCCAACCGGGGCAAAAGGTGGTGGGCTTTACCCGCCTGTTCCGCCTGTACCGGGGCTATGCCAATAGCGACCGCAGCCAACTGGAGCGCACCAATCCCCGGCTGAATTGGGAACTGGCCCAAAACCGCGCCAGCACGGTGGTGGCACCATCGGGGGTTAACGACGCCTGGGCCTATCGTCCGCCCCAAAATCCGGTCACCCAATCCCGGCAAGGGCCACCTTTAGGGCAAGACGCGCGCATGTACCGGGTGGAAGTGGTAGGTTTGGCCGGACCCGGCTATCCCAAGGTGCGGCGGGTGACCACCACCTTTTTAGTGCCCTATGACCAGCTCTCCCAGCGCCTACAACAAATCCAACGGCAAGGGGGACGCATTGCGGGTGTAACACCGGCTTAGGTCGTTGCCTGGGGGGTAGGAATCGTTGTTGGTCCTGCTCCCCGGATTTAAGGCGTTGTCACCTCCAACCTCCGCCGGCGACTTCAACCCCGCTGACTGATCAGAGCCAGTTCCACCACGTCCTTTTCCGGTTGCGCCAGGGCCACTTGAATATCGGGGCCGAAAAAGCTGGTGAGTTTCTCCTGTCTAGCTTGCCAACTGGCTAAGGGGACTGCGGGCGAATCGAAAGTCAACACCAACGTGTAGTGCCCATCGCGCAACTCCTCGTGAATCCCCAGCAGTACGGGCCATTGAGCCGCCGTTTCCCCCAACTGCAAACGCTCCCACGCCTTAGCCAAATGTAACTTTTCCCCATAGTGGTAGCGGGTGACCTCTTGGCGGATTTGGGTCTGGGTGGGTGTCGCCTGGGTGCGTTTGGCCTGGACCTCCGGTGGAGTTGGCCTCAACCAGGGCACCGGTGGCAACTCCGCCGCCTTAAGCGCCAGCCCCCCCAGCAACAAAGGAATCCCGTAGAAAAAGCCCGCCAGATTCAGCGTCGGCCAATCCATGAAATAGGCCCCTAACCCCAGAATCGTCAACGCCGACCCCAGCCCCATCCCTACATTGCCCAGCGGCAGCCTTTGCAGCAATCCCCACCCCCGCAACTACGCAGGCCACTACTATAGCGCAATCTCACCCCTTTTGCTGGCACACCTGCTGATAAACTGCCCGTGTTTGTTCCGCACAACGCCGCCAGGAAAACTGGGCAACCCGCTCCCGTCCGGCAGCGATCAGTTCTGCCCGTCGCCGCGAGTCAAAAACCACCCGACCAATACCCCTGGCCATATCCTCCGGGTCCTCCGGGTCAAAATACTCACCTGCTGCGCCCACAATTTCGGGAATCGCCCCCCGCTGGCTCACCACAACCGGGCAATCGTTCTGCATGGCCTCCAAAGGTGGCAATCCGAAACCCTCATACAGCGATGGATAGACCAACGCCGTCGCCGACCGGTAGTACCGAGCCAGCAGGGCATCATCGCCAGACACCTGCTTGATTTGCTGCTCCGACAACCCCAACCGCCGGATGAGTTGCCTTTCCTCGGCCGTAAACCTTCCCCCCCCAAACGCAATCACGGCTAATTCCCTTCGCAACGCCCGTGAGCGAGCCACCGCCTCTAACAAACCGCGGAAATTTTTGTAGCGCCCCCGTCTCCCCACATACAGCAAAAAGGGCCGCTCCTGTACCGCTGTACTTGCCCCTGCAGCCCATTGGGTGTCTACCCCCAAATAAATGACCGTGATCCGTGCCGGCTCGACTGCGTACACATCGCACAGATCCATCTTGGTTTGCTGGGAAACACAGATGATGTGGTCCGCGCGCTGGATCGCCGCTTGTTTCCGTTGCCAGATGCGGGAACGGGAGCTGAAGAAATGGGGAAACCGCTCCGGTATCATGTCGTGAATAGTGGTCACCCTGGCGCTGGCATTTGTCATAACCGGTGTGGTGGTGTAGTAGGTTTCGTGAACCAAGTCATAGCGGCGATTTCCTGCCATCAGGGGTGTCAAGCAACGATTGACCACATCCAGTAATCGTGCTGTTTTTTGGGGTAGGAACGGAACCGGCCATCCCCGCACAACTGCCCGAGGAAGCTGGGCGACGTAGTGGTTGATCAGCAGGGGGGCATAAACTTCTACTTCTTCCCCCAAGCTCAGCAACTGCTCAACCAGCCGCACAAAGTACCGGGAAACACCGCCCGTGTGTTGCAGGGTAAAAATTGGGTAATCAAAGCCAATTTTCATGGCCGACGGACAGGCGGGGGCAACTTCTTTTGGTGCTGGACTTGGGCGGCCAGGATGCGCTGCCATTTAAAAACCAGGCGAATCAGCAGCAGCACCGTCTGCCAGAAAAGGGAGCGCCCCAGCAGGACCTGCACCCGGCACAGCTCCATCGAAGCCCCCAAAACATCCTGACCACTGGTGCCCCCACAGTCGAACCGACCCGCCACGAAATCCTGCACGGCCACCCGCGCCCCCCCCCGCACCGCCTGCATGATAAACAACTGGTCCGCCGAGATAGGAAACTTGCGCGAGTAATAACCAAAGTGCTCGTGCAACGACCGCCGGATGACCAAACCCACCGCATGATTACTCACCAGCGCCTTTTGCCCCCAGAGAAAATCCCAAGCAGGGAAGTACCGGCCCCGGGGCCTGGGGTCATCCCCAAACAGCACCTTGGCCGTAATCAAATCCGCACCGGTGGCCACGCAAGCCGCTTTGTAGCGCTAAATCGCCTCAGGAAACAACATGTCATCGGCCCCCACCACCAAGTAATACTCGCCACTGGCCAGTTTGACCGCCCGGTTCAGCGCGTCATAAATGCCAAAATCGGGGCGGGAATCCACCACCACCCGTTGCAGTTTTTGGCGGGCCTGCTCCAGTAACTCCAGCGTCCCGTCCGTGGAAACCCCATCCGCCACCACCCATTCAAAATCCTGGTCCGTCTGGGCCGCCAGTGATGCAATCAACCGGGGCAGGTCGTGAGCCGCATTGTAGGTTGCCGTGACCACACTCAGCAATGGTCCTTTGTCGCTCATCATCCCCTAGCCCAGCTACCCTCCAACGAGCCATCGCTTCCATTATGTCCCGTGGGGTGATGCTAGAGCGCCGCCTCCTGCCGATAAAGTTCTTTTACCCGCAGCCTTTTACGGCGCCAGCGCCAGGCTAACCGACCCGCTTCTACAAACTCCCGCCAGCGCCGCAGCCAAATCCCTACATAACGGGGCTGAAGATGCTTCCCCAGGGGCAAATACTCATTCTCCCAGGCATCCAACAGCGACAAAAACAAGCGCACATCCAGCCAAGACGCCCCCGGTCCCAACCGCACCCGCAACCGCTTCGACGGCCCCCAGGTAGAAAACATGCGCTTGTGGCAACAGTCATTGATCACCAGCGCCGGTACAGTAATCGTCAGGGTGGCCTCCACCGGTGCCGTCAAACAGTGCACTTGCCGCTTCCCCAAATCCAACAGCCAGTAGTGGTCCCCGTTTTGGGGGATATGAAACACAACCGTCATGCGGGAAAGCCGCGGCAACCCCGGGGGCAGGGCCTTCAACAGGGGCGTGAAATAGCGCTCAAAGGCGAGATAGTCCGGCTGGGCTTGGGCCTCCTCAGCATATTGCCGTTCCAGGGTAGCTTGGTACTTCTGGGCCAGTGCCTCAATGTACTCATCAGCCCGTTGGTAGTCAAACTCCCGCACCTGAAACCCCTCCGTTTCCGACCAGGAACTCCCCGGCGGCATCACCACACATTCGGTGGGCAGGCCCCGCAGCCGCGCCATGCGATTGCAGTACTCCGCCACCGCCACCGGCGAAACCCGAGTCCGGTTAAACGGGCGCGTCTCCCGGTGCAGGAAACAACAATTGCTGGCAAAGGGAATAGCATAGCGCGCCCCCACACTCAAGCTAAATTCCGTGAATTCTTCAATGTAGTCCTGGGGCGAGCGAAAACTGCCAAAGCGTTCCTGATAATCCTCAATGCAATAGGGAATGGCCGACGCGCTAGAAAAACTGCGAAACACAAAATCAATCCGGGGAAACCGCTTTTGAATCTGCCGCAACGGCAACCCAAACAACTTACAGTCATTGGCATTGAGCAACGTCACCCGCCCGTTGGTGACCACCACCGCCGAATCCACCGTAATGCCAAATTGGAACGACGAAAGCAAGAAATTCTCCCCCAACCGGACTGTCCCCCCGTGGGGAATCTCCCGAATATTTTTAAACCCC
This sequence comes from Gloeomargarita sp. SRBZ-1_bins_9, assembly GCA_039794565.1. Lineage (NCBI taxonomy): Bacteria > Bacillati > Cyanobacteriota > Cyanophyceae > Gloeomargaritales > Gloeomargaritaceae > Gloeomargarita > Gloeomargarita sp. SRBZ-1_bins_9. The sequence goes on from JAUQVX010000007.1 coordinate 19,265, forward strand.
AACGCCTGCAAATCCTCCACCATCCGGCGGCTGTGCACCAGGGGTACCAGCATCGGCGTTTCCCGGTCGAAATAGCGCAGCGACGGCCCGTGGAAATGGTCCCAGTGCAAATGGGTGATGTAGATGTAATCCGGCTGCAGGGACTCAATCAACTCCCGGGGTGGTTCGGGAAAAATCCACCAACTGCGCCAGTAACAGGAACCCCGCAGCCAGGGGTCCACCAGCAGCGAAACCCCCCCTTCCTCCACCCACAGCCCGGCATGACTCAGGATGGTAAAGCGCATGGCTACAGGCTCACTGACAGGGCCGCCTCCCGCAACTGCTGGCTGAGTTCCGTGTGCTCCCAGGGCAAATCCAAGTCCATGCGCCCGAAATGCCCGTAGGTCGCCACATCTTGGTAAAAGCGTCCCCCCCGCTCCCGGGGCAAATCCCGCAGATGGAACGCCTGGATCAAACCCGCCGGCCGCAGTTCGATGTATTTCTGGATCAGCTCCAACAGCACCGACTCCGGCACCCGCCCCGTTCCAAACGTTTCCACCAGGACACTCACCGGCCGCGCCTTGCCAATGGCATAGCTCACCTGCACCTCACACCGCCGCGCCAGTCCCGCCGCCACGATATTTTTGGCCGCAAACCGACAACCGTAAGCCGCCGACCGGTCCACCTTCGTAGGGTCTTTGCCCGAAAACGCCCCCCCGCCGTGGCGCGCATATCCCCCGTAGGTATCCACAATAATCTTGCGACCCGTCAAGCCCGAATCCCCGCAAGGCCCCCCCGTCACAAACCGACCCGTGGGATTAACCAGAAACTTCGTCTGGGCATCCGGGCGCACCGCCGTATCGGCAAACACCGGCAACACCACCGCCTCCCACAGATCCCTTTTAATGCGGCCCTGCACCGCCTCGTTACTGGTCAAATCCCCAATCGTCGGGTCGTGTTGGGTGGAAATGAGAATCGTATCAATCCCCACCGGCTGGAAATCCTCATAAATCACCGTCACTTGCGTTTTGCCGTCGGGCCGCAGGTAGGGCAGCTCCCCTAATTTACGTACCTGAGCCAGCCGACGGGCCAACCGATGGGCCAGGGCAATCGGCAGCGGCATCAACTCCGGCGTCTCATCACAGGCAAACCCGAACATCAACCCCTGGTCCCCTGCTCCCGTTTGGTCTAGGGGGTCCACACTGCCATCCGCCCGCTGTTCCAGCGCCCGGTCCACTCCTTGCGCAATCTCTGGCGACTGCACATCCATCAGAACATGCACCCGGCACTGGTCACTGGAAAACCCGTATTCGGGATTGGTGTAGCCGATTTCCGCAATCTTGCGCTTGGCCCACTGCTCGTAATCCGCCGCCGTTACCGGGGCCTGGGTCTGCAACTCCCCCAGGATAAACAAATCGTTATTTTTCACCACCACCTCTGCCGCCACCCGACTGTAGGGGTCCCGGGTGAGCAACTCATCCACGATTGTGTCCGAAATCTGGTCACAAATCTTATCCGGATGACCTTCCGTGACAGATTCCGACGTAAACAAATAGCGGCGTGGCAATGGCGTCAACTCCCTAGCTCTGTTTAGTCATCTAGGCTACCAGAGAGACGGCCCAACCGACAATCACTAGCGAACGGTGAATCCGACTGGCATTGGTCCGGTGTAAGGCTCTACCAATACCGACGTCACCTGGGCAGCCGGTGGTCCCTGATGACACCAGGCGATCATCTTATCCACCGCCTCCGCTGGGCCAGCAAAGACCGCCTCCACCCGTCCATCGGGGAGATTGCGCACCCAACCGCTTAGGCCCAAGCGCAGAGCCTGTTGCCGGGTCGCCGCCCGATAGCCCACCCCCTGCACCCGTCCGGAAATCCACACCTGTACTACCCGCATGGAACTGCCTAAAATAAAATTGCCCATTGGTTACCCTAGCAGGTTAGGGTCATGTTTGAGCAAGGCACCATTACCATCCATACCCAGAACATTTTTCCCATCATCAAAAAGTCCCTGTATTCCGATCATGAAGTTTTCTTCCGGGAATTGGTGTCGAATGCGGTGGATGCCATTGAAAAACTGAAGATGGTGGCCTATGCCGGTGAGACGGAATTGGGGGACTTTCAACCGGAAATTGTCGTGAGCATTGACAAAGACAAGCGCCAATTGAGCATTACCGACAACGGCATTGGCATGACCGCCGAAGAAGTGAAAAAGTACATCAATCAGGTGGCCTTTTCCAGCGCCGAAGAATTTATCCAGAAATACCAGGCGGGGGACCGGCCCTTGATTGGCCACTTTGGGCTGGGATTTTATTCCGCCTTCATGGTGGCGCAACAGGTGGAAATTGACACGCTTTCTTACAAAAAAGATGCCGAGGCGGTGCACTGGACCTGTAGTGGCTCACCGGAGTTTACCCTGCGCTCTGCGGACCGGCAGCAACGGGGGACAACGGTAACGCTGACCCTGATGGAGGGGGAAGAGGAGTACTTAGAACCCCAGCGCATCCGGGAGCTGGCCCAAAAATACTTTGACTTTATGCCGGTGCCCATCAAGCTCAACGGGGAAGTACTCAACCGGCAAAAAGCCATTTGGCGTCAATCACCTAGCCAGCTTACTGAAAAGGACTATCTGGAGTTTTATCGCTACCTGTATCCTGGGCAGGAAGACCCCCTGTTGTGGGTGCATCTCCAGACGGATTACCCCTTTTTACTCAACGGCATTCTTTACTTCCCCAAGTTGCGCCCTGATTTGGATGTCACCCGCAGTCAGCTCAAACTCTTTGCCAACCAGGTTTTTGTCAGCGAACATTGCGAAGAGATTTTACCCCGGTTTTTGTTGCCTATGCGGGGGGTGATTGACAGTCCTGATATTCCCCTGAATGTCTCCCGCAGTGCCCTGCAACTGGACCGCACTGTGCGCCGCATTGGGGACTTTATTGCCAAAAAAGTTGCCGACCGCCTGCGGGAACTCTACGAAAATGACTTTGCCCACTACACCCGCATCTGGCCGGATTTGGGCCTATTTGTTAAATACGGCTGCATCCACGACGAAAAGTTCAAAAAGCAGGTGCAAGACATTCTGATTTATCGAACGACGGTGTCCTTACCGGCCCCCAACGGCCAAGGGGAGACCACCTTTAACTACACCACATTACAGGGCTATCTGGAGCGGGCCAAGGGGCGTCACGAAAACCGGGTGTTCTACGCGACGGATGAGGCGGCCCAGGCGACCTACATTACCCTGCACAAAAATCAGGGCCTGGAGGTCTTGTTTATGGACAGTTTCATTGACACCCACTTTATTCACTTTTTGGAGCAGGAGTATGCCCAGGTGCGCTTTAGTCGGGTGGATGCGGACCTAGATGCCAGTTTGATTGATACGAGTAAAGCGACGGAAATTGTTGACCCCAAGACGAACAAGACCCGGGCGCAATTGGTGCAGGAACTGTTCCAGAAATATCTGAATAAACCCAAGCTGACGATTCGCACTGAATCCCTAACGGGTCAGGCACCGCCGGCGATGGTGTTGCTGCCGGAAACCTTGCGTCGCCTGCGGGATATGACAGCCTTGTTCCAAGCGCAAAAGGCGGAATTTCCCGAAGAACATACGCTGGTGGTGAATTTAGCGCACCCCCTGGTGGAGAATCTGATTCGTCTGGCCCAAGGCAATGTGCTGGTGGGGACAAGTGGCCAGGGGTCCCGGGAAGATTTGCTGCGCAACCTGTGTCAACACATTTATGACCTGGCGATGATGGCGCAAAAGAGCTTTGACCCGGATAGTATGCAGGCGTTTTTGAACCGCGCCAGTGAGGTGTTGACCCAGTTGACTACCCCCGGTACGGTCTGATGGCCACGGCGGCCTACGTCCACATTCCTTTTTGTCGCCAGCGGTGTTACTACTGCGACTTTCCGGTGGTGGCGGATGCCCGGGCGGATTCCCCTTGGCGTTTGCGCTATTTGCAGGCCCTGGCTCGGGAAATTCGGCTGACGCCAGTAGTTGGTGGGCCGCTGCAATCGGTGTATTTTGGTGGGGGTACGCCTTCGCTGCTTACACCCCAGGAACTGGCGGTGCTTTTGGAGACGTTAGCGCAGCGCTTTGGCCTGGCAAAGGGGGCAGAAATTTCCCTGGAGGCGGACCCGGGAACGCCGGGCATCCAGTATTTGCGGGACTATCGGCAACTGGGGGTCAATCGCTTGAGTTTGGGGGTGCAAAGTTTTGTGCCGGCGCTATTGCAGCGCAGTGGTCGCACCCATACGGTGGCGGATATTGCCGTGGCCATTGAGCAGTTACATCGCCTGGATTGGGAGAATTGGAATCTGGATTTGCTCCAAGGGCTGCCGGGACAAACGCTAGCGGATTGGCAATACAGTTTGACCCAGGCTGTCCAGGCCCGGCCCCGCCACGTGTCCACCTATGACCTCACCCTGGAACCCAAAACCCGTTTCTACCGGGATGTCCAGCGGGGCCAGCTAGCCTTGCCACCGGAAGAGCTTACCGTGCAGATGTATGTCATAGCCCATGAATTTTTCACGCGTCATGGCTACGGGCACTATGAGATTTCCAACTACGCCCAACCGGGGTACGCCTGTCGGCACAACCTGACCTACTGGCGCAATCAACCCTACTACGGCTTTGGCCTAGGGGCGACCAGCTATCTGCAAGGGGTGCGCTTTTCCCGGCCGGCGACCTTGTCGGGCTACCTGCAATGGGTGGAGCGCCAAGCGCAAGCGGGTGGGGTGTACATCCAAGGGCCGTCTGTTACTCCGGTGGAGGTATGCTTCGAGCGCCTGATGCTGGGACTGCGACTGCACGAAGGGGTGGATTTAATGGAGTTGCTGGCGGACTTACCCCCTTCTGTCCAGGCTGCCCTTGTCCAGACCTTGCAACGTTACCGAGACCAAGGTTGGGTGGATTGCCAGGGCGACCGCTGGTTTTTGGTCCCGCCCCAGGGGTTTCTTATGGCGAACACGGTTTTGGTGGAACTGTGGCAGGCGATGGAGCAAGGGCTATCTGCAGCGGCGCCGGCGTCCTCCAGGCGTTGAGGACGTAGTTGCGCGCCCAAGCATCGGCCGCCAGGATGTCGTCGAGGCTGGGGTAGGCTGGGTTCACTGGGGCATAGGCTTCACAGGCGCCGGCAATCAAGCGGGGAATATCGGCAAAGGCAATTTTTTCTGCTAGAAAAAGACTCACCGCCTGCTCATTGGCTGCGTTCAAGACCGCCGGCATGGCCCCCCCTGCCCGTCCCGCTGCATAGGCCAACTGCATACAGGGATATTTCTGGTGGTCCGGCGCCCGAAAGGTCAAACTGCCAATGCTGACCAAATCCAAGGGCTTCCAGGGGGTGGGGAAACGCTCCGGCCAGGACAGGCTGTAGAGCAAGGGCAACCGCATATCCGGCCAACCCAACTGGGCCAAAACCGACGTGTCCTGCAACTCGATCAACGAATGCACAATGCTCTGGGGATGAATAACGATGTCAATGTGGTCATAGTCCAGGCCGAACAGGAAATGGGCCTCGATCACCTCTAACCCCTTATTCATCAAGGTCGCCGAATCAATGGTGATTTTGGGTCCCATTCTCCAGTTGGGGTGTTTTAGGGCATCAGCGACGGTCACCTGGGCCATTTTTTCCACAGGCCAATCCCGAAAGGCCCCTCCCGAAGCGGTCAGGATAATGCGTCGCAGGCCCCCGGGCGGCACCCCCTGCAGACACTGAAAAATCGCCGAGTGCTCCGAATCCGCCGGCAGTAGCTTGACCCCGTATTCCGCCAACAACGGCAAAATCACCGGCCCCCCGGCAATCAGGGTTTCTTTATTGGCCAGGGCAATGTTTTTCCCCGCCCGAATCGCGGCAATGGTCGGCAGCAAGCCCGCACAACCCACAATCCCCGTCACCACGATTTCCGCATCCCCATAGGCTGCCACCGCCGCAATGCCCTCGGGACCGGCCAGCAGTTGGGGTGGGGGTTGCACCTGGGCAATCGCTGCCTGCAGTTGAGGAAGTAAGCAGGCCTCCTGGATGGCGACGATTTCCGGGCGAAACCGCTGAATCTGTTGAGCCAAGAGGGCGATGTTACGTCCGGCCGTCAACCCCACCACCCGAAACCGGTCAGGGTACTGGGCGACGATGTCCAGCGTCTGGGTGCCGATGGAGCCGGTTGATCCCAAAACAGTAATCGGTCGCACGGGCTACCTGTTGCCACTTCCCCTTTCAACCCTACCACCCCCGTTGGCCCCCGACAAGCTACCAGACCGCCAGCAGGGTCACCAATCCCGCCAATCCCACCAACACCATCGGCAACCCCAGGCGCGCCGCCGCAACTCCCACCACCGCCAGGGGCAAACTCAGGGCAATGTTGACCGCATTGTTTTGGAAACCGAAGACCTTGCCGCGCATGGCCTCCGGTGTTTCTGCCTGGAGCAGCGTCTGCAGGGGAATAGCCACCCAGGCCGCCCCCAGCCCCAGCAAACCGTACCAGATAAAAGCCCAGGTCAAACTGCGGATCGTCAAGGCCAGTCCCAGCAAAGCCGCCCCCATCATCAACCCTCCCCACCGATGCCAGCGCCGGACCGCCGGCCAGAGACTCAGCAGCAAGGCCCCCAGCGCCACCCCTGCTCCTGCCGCCGCCAGCAAAAAGCCGAACTGGGACGGTCGCAGCAGTTGTTCTGCCAGTTGAATCGTCATCACTACCAGGGCCGCAAAAACACTGTACAGGACCACCAAACGCGCCACCGCTTTGCCCAACAGGGGCTTGGCCCGCAGCAGCGCCCATCCTTCCCGCAAATCCTGCCCCACCTGAGCCAAGGTATGTACCGTTGCTGGCGCCTGCTCCGGCACCCGCAGGGTCAATAGCAACACCGCTGCGCCCCAGTAGGCACCGGCGACAAACCATTCCCGGCCCTGGGGCAAAACCTGCGCCGCCACGTTTAACAAGGGGTCCCCCAAGGCAAACCCCACAATGAGCGACCCCATCATGGTGGTGGTGTACAGGGAGTTGGCCAACAGCAGCTGTTCCTTGGGCACCACCAGGGGGATTGCTGCCTGTTCCGCCGGCGCAAAAAACTGGGTGAGGGCGGAGACGGCAAACGTTACAGCCAACAGAACCAGCCACTTAACCCAGGGCGACCCCCCCAACCCCAGCACCGGAATCAACAGCAGCACCAGCACCCCCCGCAACCCATTGGTGATAAAAAGCACCCGTTGTTTGTGCCAGCGGTCCACCAACACCCCCGCCAGGGACCCGAACAAGACCGCCGGGATCGTAAAAGCGACCATGATACCGCTGACCAGGGGCGTAATAGTGGCACGGTCATGGAATTGCTGGTCCACCAAGGCGATCATCAACACCAAATACACCTTGTCCCCTAGTTGGGAAAAAACCTGCGCCAGCCACAGCAATAAAAAGTTGTGGTTTGACCAGAGACTTGCCCCATCGGTGTGAGGAGGGGAGGGCAGCAGATTCATGAACCGGCTAAAGAGGATGCAGGCGTAATCGTACTATACAGCAGGGAGGCCGACCGAATGGGCCGCTCCAGGTGATATTCTGCATAGCCCCGCAAAAGCGGTTCGAGACTGCGCCAGGGGGCGGCCGGGGGCCAGGGGGGGTCCGCCAAGGCCTGTAACAACTGCACCTGATCGGGAGAAAGGACCCGACAGGGGGGCACCGTCGGCGGCAAGGGCAAACGAACCAATCCCCCCAGGGGAATGCTGAATCCCAGGCGCTGTTGCGGTGATACGGGTCCTCCCGTCCAACAACACAACCGCACCTGGGGTTGCCAACCCGCCAGGGTCAGTAATTGCCATAGCCCCTGCACCACTAGCGGCCAAGGGTCCTCGGGGGACAGATGGGCTACCTCGGCCAGCAGACGCCCAAAGGTGTCGAAGAGGTCCCCCTGATGGGCATTGACCAGGGCCTGCCCCAGCACCAGTTCGGCGAAGTATTGGGCCACTACCCAGCGCGTATAGTCCTGGGCCAAGTGCTGGTGGCTACGTACCAGCGTCGCTTGCACAATCCGGTCCAGCGAGCGGCCTACCCGCAACTCTAGGCGATTCACCGTCAGCCGGCCCGTCAAGGCTGCCAGGGGAGAATGGGGTTTGCGGGCACCGGGGGCCACCACCCGTTGCAGTCCCCGCTCTGGGCTGAGGATGGTCAGTAACCGGTCCGCCTCCCCCAGACTCTGGCACTGTAGGTTGATGGCCGTGACCTGGTAGGTGCGCCCCATGCTACTCGGCAGCGGTTTGTACTGGCGTCTCTGTCAGGGTTGTCGTCGAACGCCGCCGCCGTCGCCGGGTGTCGGTCACCGAGGGAACCGTTGTCATGGCTTCCCCTGTTTCTGGCGCTGGCGTGGACGGCAGGGAGGCTGACGATTCCACCTCAGGGGACGGCGTCGGTGTTTCCGCCTTCATAGCCGCCACCTCCTCCGGCAACCGCACCTCCACCACCACGTCCTGTAAATGGGTTTGCCCAGTCAACACCAAGGGCGACACCCCCATCTCAGCATAGACCGTTTGCTCTTCCGGCGTCATCCCAACGGTCACCACCTGGGTCGGGGGAGGCGTGGGTTTGGCCGGTCGCCGACGCGGGTAGGTATCCCGGGCGCCATTGTTGCCACTGGGCGGGGGCGGGCTGGTAGTCGCCGGAGCAAAAGGTGGTGGTTCTGGTTCCGCCGTTGCCCGAGGAGCCGGTTTTTCATACCGCCGGTGACGCCGCCGGTTATTGGCATTCCCCCCACCACTCCGGTCGCTGCCGCTACTGCCTAGAGGTACCACCGGATACATGGGCGTGGTGTAGGCCAGTTCGGGATTGGGGGTGGGGGCAAAGCCAATCTCCTCCACACTTTCGGTACGCTCACTAGGAGCTGCCGGTCGGGGAATAGTGGGGGTCAACCCTTCGGCTGTCGCCTGCCCCGGCAACCGCACCAAATGCCCTAACCCACTGCAATGGGGACAGGTCTGCCCAAACAGTTCGTAGATGCTTTGCCCCTGGCGCTTGCGGGTCAATTCCACCAGTCCCAGGTCGGATAAATGGATAATCTGGGGGCGGGCCTTGTCCTGTTTCAGTTCCTTGCTAAAGTGCTCCAGCAACTGCAACTGGTCGCGGCGGTCCTCCATATCAATAAAGTCCACGATGATCACCCCGCCGATATTGCGCAACCGCAACTGCCGAGCGATCTCCGTTGCCGCCTCGTAGTTCGTCCACAGCACCGTCTCCCGAGAGGTGGCCGACCGGGTAAAGGACCCCGAGTTCACGTCAATCACCGTCAGGGCCTCCGTCGGCTCAATCACGATGTAACCCCCTTTAGGCAAATCCACCCGGGGTTTGAGGGCCTCCCGGATCGCCGCATTCACCCGGAAGTACTCCAGGATGGGGATCGGTTCCCGGTGATGGTCCACCAGGAGTCCCGGCGGTAATTTCCCCCCGTACCAAGCGCTCAGTTGCTGTTTGACCCGTTTGACCCCCTCGGCGGTGTCAGTGACGATGCGGTTGACCTGGGCGCTGAAGAAATCCCGTAGCACCCGTTGGATGAAGTCATCATCCCGGTTGAGCAAGCCTGGGCCTTTAGCCGTCGCCGCATCCCGCTGGATTTTTTCCCACTGGCGCTTGAGGGCCTCCAGGTCCTCCATGATGGCTTCCTCGTTGACCCCTTCCGCCTCGGTACGCACCAGCAGCCCCATTTGCGGTGGTTTGATCAGCACGGCCAAGGCCCGCAGGCGATGGCGTTCGTTTTCATTTTGAATCCGCTGGGAAAGAAACACCCCCCGGCCGTAGGGCATCAGCACCAGATAACGCCCCGGCAGCGTGATATTGCCCGTCAGGCGCGGCCCCTTGTTGCCGGTGGGTTCCTTCATCACCTGCACCAGCACCTTCTGTTGGGGAAGCAGCAACTCGGTAATGGCGCCTGCCGTTTTTTTCAGACGTAGGGGACCCAAGTCCGACACATGGATAAAGCCATTGCGTTCCGGGTCGCCGATATTGACAAAGGCGGCGTCAATCCCCGGCAACACATTCTCCACGATCCCCAAAAAGATGTCCCCCACCTGCACATTGCCGGTTGCCACCACCAACTCCTGGATTTGGTCATCGGCAAACACGGCAGCAATCCGGTGTTGTTCCGCCAGGATAATCTGTTTAGACATCCATACTCCTTAAAACATCAAAATCATCTCCCGGCCTCCACTGGCGCGTTCCGGTTCAACCCCTATCCTCAAGCACCCCACCTCAGACGGTGAGTCTTGAACCCTGATTGAAACCGCCAAAACCTCAATCACCTGAAAACGGCCTATCGCCGACCCATCCGCACCAGGGATGTTTCCAGGATTACGCATCATTATAGCGCCAATTGTTACCAATCGTTACTGGGGCTACCAGTGTTCGGTACCCGGTTCCCCCTTGAAAGGCCCCACCAGGTTGCCGGTGATCCACCCCCCGTAGAACTCGCCCGGCTGGGGCCTGACCACTTCCCCGTTGACCAAACAGCGCTCCAGCTTTTGGGCATAAAAGGCCAGGTAATGCCGGATAACCCGGTAGGCCGGCATGGGGTCAGCATAGGCCCAGGCCACATCGTCTATCACCCGCTCCCCTAGGTGCAGGTTGTAGTAATGCGCCCAGCCCTTCCACTCACAAAAACTACGGCGGCGATTGGGGCACAGATACTGCATTTGGATATCCGCCGGCGGCAGGTAATAAACAGGGGGATGGCTGGTTTCCAACACCCGGTAGGCCCGCTGGGTATCGGCTAGGCACAGCCCCTGGGTGTAAATCTGGATGCGATAGGGCACCGGTTCAACCCGCGGTGGACGGGGATAATCCCATACCGACTCCCAGGGCAAAGCCGATGTCATCGCCCCTGTTGCTCCCAAACCCGCAATTGACCACAGGCGGCTTGGGCGTCTAACCCCCGGGTCTGGCGCACCGTCACCGCAATCCCCTGTTCTGAGAGCACCGCTGCAAAGGCCTGCACCCGCTCCGGCGTGGGTCGCTGGTAGGGCGCCTCGGCAATGGGGTTGTAGGGGATCAGGTTAACATGGGTCTGCCAGCCCCGCAGCAATCTGGCCAAGGCCCGGGCCAACTCCGGTGTATCGTTCACCCCCGCCAGCAGCGTGTACTCAAAACTCACCCGCCGTTTGGTGGTGTGGACGTAGTGGCGGCAGTCGGCCAGGAGTTGCTCCAAGGGGTAATGGCGGGCACTGGGGATAAGCCGCTGGCGCAGGGACTGGCTAGGGGCATGCAAGCTCACCGCCAGGGTCACTTGCAGGTGTTCCTGGGCTAGGCGACGAATTTGCCGCGGCACCCCCACCGTCGAAATGGTCATGGCCCGCTGGGAAAGGCCGCAGTCCTCATTGAGCCGGCGCACCGCCTTAACCACCGTCTTCAAGTTCAGCAAAGGCTCGCCCATGCCCATAAACACCACGTGGGACACCCGCCGCCCCATGGCCGTTTGCACCGTCAGCACCTGGTCCAGGATTTCGTGCAGCGCCAGGTTACGGGTAAAGCCCTGCTTGCCGGTGGCGCAGAAATCGCAGGCCATGGGGCAGCCCACCTGGGTCGAGACACACACCGTCAGTCGGTCGTTACTGGGAATGCCCACCGTTTCGATTAACGCTCCGTCGTGCAGGCGCAGTAAAAACTTCACCGTACCGTCCTGGGCCACCACCTGCCGATGGAGCTGGGAGCGGCCGATGGGCACCTGCACCTGCTCCCGCCAGAACTTGGGAAACACGGTGATGTCTTGGAACTCGCGCACCCCTTGCCGGTAGAGCCACTGGTGCAACTGTTTAGCGCGATAGGGGGGTTGACCTTGGGCGGTTACCCAGGCGGTCAGCTCCGGCAAGGTTTGACCCAACAGCGGTCGGGGGGTCATACAATCATTGCGCCGCTAATACTTTATATCTCTAGGGTAGTGCATGCCGCTGGAGGTAAAATGGGGGGGCACATTGACGGTCGGACGCCTGGGGATGAGCGGTAAAGGGATACGACAGCTACGCCAGCCCTATACCCCCTACGGCGTGGCCTTGCTCTTTTTCATAGCCATCCTCAGCCTTCTCCTGCTGCGCTACAGCACCTTTTTCGCCACCATTGACCACGGCATTTTCAACCAGGTGTATTGGAACAGCGTCCAGGGGCGTTGGTTTGAAAGTTCCCTGTCTTCTACCTTGTCCGTGGCGGTGAAGTTAGATGGCGATGTCCCCAGCGTTTTCTACCGTCGGTTGGGTCAGCATTTCACGCCGGCGCTGCTGGTTTGGCTGCCGATTTACGCCCTGGCCCCGTCGCCGGTCACCCTGATTGTTTTGCAAGCTGCCCTACTGACGGCAGGAGGCATCGTTCTCTACTATTTGGCGCGGCACTGGCTGGAGCCGAAGTTGGCCTGGTGGATCACGGCCAGTTATTACGGTGCTGGGGCGGTTATTGGTCCGGCTCTGGGAAATTTTCACGATGCGGTGCAGTTGCCCCTATTTTTGTTTGGGGCCGCTTTGAGCCTGGAAAAACGCCGTTGGTGGCTGTTTTGGCCCTTGGTCCTGCTGACGTTGATGATTCGCGAAGACACGGGGATTGTGGTGTTTGGATTTGGGGTGTATTGGCTGCTGAGTCGCCGGTTTCCCCGAGTGGGGCTGGCCGTGTGCGGGCTGAGCTTTCTCTATGTGGTGCTGGTGACCAATGTCTGGATGCCCCTGTTTTCGGATGATTTGAGCCGCCGGTTTTTGCCGGGTTATTTCGGGCAGGTGATGGGGGATGGGGTGGATGCTGCGAGTACCCTAGACATTCTCCGGGGCCTACTGACCAATCCCCTGCAGGTGCTAGTTATCATTGGCCGTCGTCCCCTGGGCATTCTGCTGTATTTACTGGGGCAGTGGTTGCCGTTGGGGTTGGTGCCTGCCTTGTCCGGGCCGGCCTGGGCAATGGTGATCTTTCCCCTGGGGCAACGCATCCTGCAAAACTCCCCCATCGCCCTGCTGCTGAACGTGCGCTATGCCATGAATTTGGTGCCGGCCCTTTTTTACGGCACGATTCTTTGGTGGTCGCAACATCTGGATCGGTTCCATCAACGCTTTTTAGCGTTTTGGCGGTGGTGCATTGCGGTGTCCATTGCCCTAATTATCCTGGCCAATCCCAACCAGACCTTTTCTTGGGTACTGCCGGATGCGGTGCAACCCTGGGTGTGGGTACCGCTGCCCGAACGCTGGTCCCATCGCCAGGCCATTCAGGCCCTGATTCGCCAAATTCCCCCCGACGCCACCGTGGCGGCTACTAATCAACTGGTCCCCCCTTTATCCGGCCGGCGGGGGATCGTGCGCTTGCCCCACTACCAACTGCGCCTAGATGACCGGCAAATTGCGCCCGTTGATTACATCATCGCCGATTTGTGGTATTGGCGCCGATTCAACCTGCCCTTGCACAATGCCTGGGATATTCGCCTGCTCAACGAGCGCATCACCCGCGGCGAGTACGGCATCATAGGGTTACAGGATGAAGTGGTGCTGCTGCAAAAAGGGGTCGTGACCCCGGCACCGTTACAGGCCCAGTGGCAACAACTGTATTCAAAATTGCTGGCCCTATGGCAACCCGAGCGCCCCGCCCCCGCAAAGCCCTAGCCCAATACTGGCTCCAGCGGGATGACCTTTTGCAGCGGATCGTACAGGCAGCCCAACTCCAACCCACCGATAGCGTACTGGAAATCGGCCCCGGCACCGGTCAACTCACCCGCCATCTGCTCCCCCGGGTCCAGGGATTACTGGCCGTGGAATTAGATGCCCAATTGGTGCAATTTCTGCACAAAAAATACGGTCATCACGAGCATTTTTGGCTAGTCCAGGCCGATATTTTAAGGTTTAATTTGCCGGCAGCCTTAGCGCACAATCCCCAATTTCCTACCCCCAACAAAGTCGTGGCCAACATCCCCTACCACATCACCGGCCCCCTATTGCGCTACCTGGTGGGGACCCCGTCGCGCCCCTGGCCCTGGCCCTGGCAACGGGTGGTGCTACTGGTGCAAAAGGAAGTCGCCCAACGCCTCACCGCCGCCCCCGGCAGCAAAATTTTTGGGTCTCTGTCGGTGTTCCTGCAGTACCTGGCCCATTGCACCTGGGTTTGCGATGTCCCTGCCGATGCCTTTTACCCCCGTCCCCAGGTGGATTCCGCCGTGATTTGCCTAACCCCCCGCTCGCCGGACCCCATAGCTTTGTATCCCCGCCGGTTTGAGCAGTGGGTGCGCCAAGGCTTCAGCCAACGCCGCAAGATGCTGCGCAATACCCTGCCACTTGACCGCAGCCTACTTCTCTCTGCCCTGGAGCAACTCGGTTATCCCGACACCGTGCGGGCCGAAGCCATCAGCGCCGCTGACTGGGTACGTCTGTGCAATGCCCTAGGCGAACAACTGGCGGATGAAACGCAAATCCACCACCCCAAAGTGCAAGCTGAAAGCCACCTTGAAATTCTCCAACACCTTGATGAGCCAACGCACCTCCCCCTGTAACTTTTCCGCGTAGTAGTCAAACAGGTGACCCAGCAACCGCTCCAGATACCCCTTGACCTTGCGGCAAATCAACACGATTTTTAGCAGCAGACCCACCAGGCGCGTCGGCCCCAATTGACACAACAAGTCAATGAACGTTTGGTGATTTCCCGGTTGGGCCCCGTCCGTGACCAGGCAATTCAGCAGGCGACTACAGGTGCGCGTCAAGAGAAAATCATCAACCCCCTGGTCATCAAACTGGGGAAACAACCCCTCCATAAACTTGTACAACTGGCGGGCAAAGGTATCCCGGTTGATCCCCAGCGGCAAAGTGCTAAGAACGTAATGGGCCAGGTTCTGTTTGAACAAGCGGTAGTTTTGCCCCTGGGGATTTTCCTGGAGAAACTTCTCCGCCCGCTCCTGATAGGTCAGGCCATTTTCCCCCCGACCGCCAAAGCACTTCAGCGCCCAATAGAGTTCCTGATTGCTTAGCAGCGTGGGATTTTTCACCGGTTGGCAATTTTTATCCGCCCCCAAGGCGCGCCGGTACTCATAGGTCACATAGCGGGCCAACTGGTACTCGAACTGGCGCTGAGTCTCCGTCTGCAACTGTTGCACCACCTCCTGCTGCTCCCGCAACAACTGCCGGTCCTCCCCACCCGCTAACTGGGCCGCGTAGAGATAGGGATAACGGCGCAACAAATCCGCCAGGGGCCGGTCATCCGCCGGTTCATCGCTGGCTTCTAGAAGGGCAACCGTTTGATACAGCCGCAGGTACAAATCCGTCTGGGCAAACCCCGCAAACAAACGCCGCAAGGTCCCCACAGGACGCCCCCGGTCTAGGCCCCGCACCGGCGTCGGTCGCCTCAATAACTCTACCAACCGGTCCATCGCCTCCCGATACTGGGGCTGATTGCGCCAGTAGTTCACCAGGATGTAACAACACCGGTTCAGGATGTAGCGAAACCGCTTGGGGGCATCCCCGTGGGAAACCACCCGCTCCAAAGCCCTAACAACCGACGCTTCACCCCGCAACTCGGTAAACAACTCCCAAAACCGGGCCAACACCTGCTCCGGCGTCTCCTGCCGCACCCACCGGTACACCCCCGCGTAAATCACCTCCTCGTCTGGATTGGACAGAATGTCCGTCAAATAGTCAGCCATTAGCCCACCCCCTCAACCCAGACATCCGTAAATACATGGATATTTTACCGTACATTGTATGCACACCTACGTACATTTACTTAGGTCGGATACCGCCGCCAGGATGGTGATTGCCCTGACATTTATTAGAGCCGAAGACGGGGGGTCATCCGTGTAAGTTAGATCACAAGGGGCCAGTGAGCGCCAGAACCGGGGGCGCCGGTGTAAACTAGGAAGTGATAACATAAGAGTCTGTGCGTCCTTAGTTCAGTTGGTAGAACGTCGGTCTCCAAAACCGGATGTCGGGGGTTCGAGTCCTCCAGGACGCGTCGGGTGGTCAGGTCACTTGGTGGCAACGACGGCCAGGTTCCAGGCCCAGCGTTTCATACCCGGCAAGCGTTTCAGCCAATGATCGAGTCGTTCCAGGAACTGGTAGGTGGGTTGCAGGCGCCGGTGCTCTAGGAGGATTTTTTTCCAGTAGCGCTCCCGGTTAGGGTCCACCCTTTCGAGGAAATAAAATTGCAGAAAAATCCACAGGGTCGTCAACCAAGACGTATCCCAGACCAGGTGGCGAAATAGGGGACGAATTTGCTCAACAATGCCGATAGATAGAGGTTTTTCGTCCGCCGTCCGCACGCGGGTAGCCAAGCGCCGGTACACCTGAATAAGGGGATTATGGATCAAGGGGTCCCAAAAACAGACATGGCCGCCCGGTTTGGTCACCCGGTGCATTTCCCGAATCGCCCCCAGGGGGTCCGGCAGGTGATGCAAAAGATTGGCCGCATAGACAATGTCAAACGTATCATCGGGGAAATCCATGGCCATAGCATTCACCACTTTTGTGCCAATTGTGACCCCATAGTGCTCGGCTAGCTTTTGAGCCACCGCGAGCATGGCCGGCGCGCAATCAGCCGCGATGCAATAGGCCCCCTGCAACGCCAAATAAACGCTGTTTTCCCCCGCACCACACCCCAAGTCCAAAACCCGTTTGTTGCGCAGGTCCCCCAGGTGCCGGAGAATAAACTGGTTTTCTGGGGCGGTACAGGCGGTGAAAGTTTCAACCACCGGAATACTCCCCACATCCAGGTCACTGGCCCAGGCGTCATGAAAGGCCCGTTCCCGGTCCAGGATGTCCTCAAACATGGGGGCTTTCTGGGGTGATGGCATAAGGCAAGGGGTCTTCTATCCCCGCCTCCCGGAAGCCCGCCCGCCGCAGGATGCAGCTATCACACACCCCACAGGCCACCGCTTCGCCCCGGTAACAGGACCAGGTGAGTTCCCAAGGGACGCCCAGGGCTTGCCCCAGCCGGATGATGTCCGCCTTGTGCAGGTGCAACAGGGGTGCGGTGAGCAGAATTGGTTGCCCTTCGCGGCCCTGCTTGGTGCCCAGGGTATACACCTGCTGCATGGCGGCCAGGTAGTCCTCGCGACAATCGGGATAACCGGAGTAATCCAAGGCATTGGCCCCAATATACACCCGCACCGCGCCTAAAACTTCGGCCCAGGCCAGGGCAAAACTGAGGAAAATCGTATTCCGGGCGGGGACATAGGTGATGGGGATACCCTGGTTCATCTCGGCGGGCAACCGGTGGCGCGGCAGGTCCAAATCCCCCTGGGTTAACGCTGACCCCCCCCACCGTCCCAGGGCAATGGGTATCACTTCGTGCTGGACGACACCGGCCCGCTGGGCAATGGCTTGGGCTGCCTGTAGCTCCCGTCGGTGCCGTTGGCCGTAGTCAAACGACAGGGCGTAACAGGCATAACCCTCGGCTTTGGCTTGGTACAAGACGGTGGCCGAATCTAATCCGCCCGATAGCAGTACCACCACCCGCTGGTCCATAACCCATTCCAGCCTGACTATTGTTAGAATAATCACCATGTTAGAGAATTAGGAAGAACCTGTGGAAAACCGGACAGGTTTCTATTGTTTGTCACTCTTTCACCTGAGGAGACCGCCGATGTTACACCGCAAGCTTTACCAGCTCTGTTGTGATGGTCGCGAAGTGTGGGTCTATCTCAAGGACCAGCAACGCATGATCGAGCGGGCTCGCATTGTGGATATTGAGGGGGACTTGGTCACTCTCCGCTACGAAACGGAGGAAGAGGACGAAATTTGCTCCTGGGAAGAGATGGTGCGCATTGACAGCATCGGTTCCATTACCCAAAAGATCGCCTCCGTTCCTCGGGGCAACCTAGAACCCCTAGTCTCGGACGAGTGCCCGGAGGCGGAACAAATCCGGGAGGACTAGGCCCGCAGCGCCCGCCACAGCCGTTCCAAACCCCGCCAAAAACCACCTCTAGGGGGATGCAGTAACCGCTCCAGGGTCTCGGGGTCTGGATTGGTGGCTGTCTCCCCGACAGCTTGGTAATCGCCTTCCAGGGTTTCCCGCCAGACCTGCCAGGGGTCGGGGTAGCGGCGTAAAACAGCTCCCCCCTCTACCGGACGCAGGTGATAGGCGGTCACCAGGGTTTGGAGGAATTCCCGACGCAACCGGCGACCCGCATAGCCAATGCCCACGGTAGCCGCATCCTCCAGGCGGGGGTTGAGCAGAATCACAGGGCAGGGGGCCGTTTCCACCAGTAGCCGCACCTCGGTTACCGCCGCCGGGTCGGGAGCAATGACAACCACGCCCTGGTCGGTGGGGTGATGGGGTTCCCGCAGGGTTTCCAAGCGCCAAGGCACCTCCCCCCAATCCCGCCGCGCCAAGGCCGCTGCCCCCGCATCGGGAAACACCACCCGGCCATGCTCCCCCCATGCCTCAAACGCCTGCATGAAGGCCCATCCCAGCGCCATCGGTTTAACCTCCGGCAGCCACAGCTCCACCAGTAAACGGGTTTCACCGGCAGCTATTGCTTGTTGGGCCGCCCTTTGGGCTTGAGCAATGGCCTCTGGCAGGGTTTGCGGCAGGGTCATCGGGTGGTCATCCCCCAAAAACGTCATCTATATTATGAGAAATTATGGGGAAAAATGCAGGCGGTGGGCAGATTGCCATGGTCAACTTTTGGCTTGGGCTGCTGGTTAGTTTCGCGGGAATCATCTGGTTATGGCAGCACTACCGGCGCGTCCATTCCCAGTGGCAAAAACGTGCCCAACAAGCAGAACAAACCCTCCAGGAGGTACAACGGGAACTGACAGCAGTTGTCCAGCAGTATCAGGCAGCAACCCAAAACCTACAGGAACTGGAACACGACCATCAGCTAGCCCTCGTCCGCATCCAAGCCCTAGAGACGGAAAATCAAAAACTAGAACGGGAAAGTCAACACTATCAACAGCAGGTGCAACATCTGGAACAGAACTGCCAACAGTTACACAATCAGCTCAATCAAATCCAGCATAACTATCAAGATGCACTCAATTATGTCAAGCAGTTAGAGCAGGAAACGGAACAATGGCAGGAGCAAGTGGATCAACTGTTAGAATATGTCGGCAATGGAAAGATTAACCAGCGATTAGAAGTGTCACCTTCTATTCATCAAATTCCCCATTTCACTGTCATTTTTAAGAGAACAGAGTCGGACCTATATCCTGACGAAATCTACGATACTATCTTGAGTGTTCTGAAAACCCACATGGATAGTTTGCCCGATGATTACCGTCGTCGCCACCACATTTTACGGGACATTTTGGCATGTAATTCCTTCTCTGGTAACCGGGATAGATTTCAGCAAGAAATTAAGTCACTGTTTACCAGCTATCAAGGTAAGACAGAACGACTGGTTCGCGATTTGGGTGTCCTGGGTTTTGAATTTTTAGATAGCCCGAACCATTACAAAATTAAATGGCGCGGGGATGATCGTTACATTTTTTTCCTTCGCCAAAACCCCGAGTGACTACCGCGCCGGTGCCAATATTGCCCGTGATTTGATTCGCCTCCTGTTTTGAAAGGGCTGGCTGGCACCGATGTCGTCGTATTTTAGTGGATCGTCTCCCGCTACGATGGAGAATAGGGAGGTCAAGTGGGAGCAACCCAATGGCACAGCGGGCGCGAAAGGTGGTGTTGGCCTACTCAGGGGGGGTCGATACCACAGTCTGTATTCCCTACTTACGGCAGGAGTGGGGAGTAGAGGAGGTGATCGCTTTGGCGGTAGATGTGGGTCAAGGCATCACCTTGGATATGGCAGACATCCCGGAGCTGGAAATCCGTCGCCAACACCAGCTGGAGGCCATTCGCCACAAAGCCCTGACCGCCGGCGCCAGCGTGGCCCTGGTGAAGGACGCCCGGGAAACCTTTGTGCGGGACTATGCTATACCGGCGATACAGGCCAATGCGATCTACGAAAAGCGTTACCCCCTGATGACTGCTTTGGCCCGGCCGCTGATAGCTCAGTTGTTGGTGGAGGTGGCAGCGGAATACGGGGCCGATGCGGTAGCCCATGGTTGCACGGGCAAGGGCAATGACCAGGTGCGGTTTGATGTGGCTATTGCGGCGCTGAATCCCCGGCTTAAGGTGCTGGCGCCGGCGCGGGAGTGGGGCATGAGCCGAGAGGAGACGATGGCCTACGGGGAGCGCTGCGGCCTAAGTTTTCCGGTGAAAAAGTCGTCCCCCTATAGCATTGACAGCAATTTGCTGGGGCAGAGTATTGAAGCCGGACCCCTGGAGGACCCCTGGCTGGAACCACCAGAGGAGATTTACACCCTGACGCGCTCGGTAGCCCAGGCACCCCCCCTGCCGGAATACATCACGGTGGAGTTTGTGGAGGGGCAGCCAGTGGGCTTGAACGAGGAACGACTACCGCCGGTGGATCTGTTCACCCAACTGAATTTTCTGGCGGGGCGGCACGGGGTGGGCCGGATTGACATGATAGAAAATCGGCTGGTGGGGATCAAATCCCGGGAGGTGTACGAAGCGCCGGGGCTGACGGTGTTGCTCACGGCCCACCAGGCCCTGGAAAGTCTTACCCTGACGCGGGAGGTCCTCCACTACAAGTACGGGATTGAGCAGACCTACGCCGAACTGGTCTACAACGGGCTGTGGTTTAGTCCCCTGAAGTCCGCGTTGGATGCCTTTATCCGGGAGACGCAAAAGCGGGTGACGGGAACCATCCGGCTGCGGCTGCACAAGGGCACGGCTACGGTGGTGGGCTGGCAATCCCCCTACTCCCTGTATGACCCGGATTTGGCGACCTACACCGATAGCGACCGGTTTGACCATCGGGCGGCGGAGGGGTTCATTTATGTATGGGGGTTGCCGCTGCGGGTCTGGGCGCAGGTGGGGCAGAAAAACGCCTAACCTGTCCTAAGGTGGGAAGTGAGCATGGCGGATGAAGGGAAAAACCCGCACCTACCATGACCCGGTACACGGGGCCATCACGCTGGATGGGCAGGACCCGGTGGAGGCCTTGCTCATTCGCCTGATTGATACGCCGGCGTTTCAACGGTTGCGGCGCTTGCGCCAGTTGGGGGCGGCCAGTTTGACGTTTCACGGGGCGGAGGGGTCTCGGTTTACCCATTCGTTGGGGGTGCTGTGGGTGGCCCGCCGGGTGTTTGACCGGTTGCAAAACCTTTACCCGGAGTTGCGACCCCACCGGGCGGTGGTGTTGGTGGCGGCGTTGTGTCACGACCTGGGGCACGGTCCCTACAGCCACACGGGGGAAGAGATGTTTCATTATCACCATGAACGGTGGACGCAGCGGATTCTGGAGCAGGACCCCACCATTCGGGGGCTTTTGCAGGATTTTGACCCCCTGCTGCTGCCCCAGGTGTTGCAGGTCTATCGCCGGGAGTATCCGTTGCCGTTTGTGGGGCAATGGGTGTCGGGGCAACTGGACTGCGACCGGTTGGATTACCTGATGCGGGATAGTTATCTCACGGGGGCAGCCTACGGGCGCTTGGATTTGGACCGGATTCTGGCGGCGATTGATTACGACCCCACCAGCGGCGACCTGGTGGTGCACCGCAAGGGACTGGCAGCGATTGAGCATTACTTGGTGGTGCGCTATTTCATGTATGTCCAGGTGTATAACCACCGTAAGAATGTGGCAGCTACCTGGATGCTCTGCCGGTTGCTGGACCGCGCTAAACAAAACCCCGACGGCCTGTTTTGTGACCCGACGATGCGCCGCTGGTTGACCCAGCCGATTGACACCCTGATGCTCTCGGATTATTTGGCCGCCGATGACGATGTGCTGAACTACCATTTCCATCGCTGGACGGAGGCCCCAGACCCGGTGGTGGCGGATTTGTGCCGACGCTTTTTACAGCGCGATTTGTTCAAGATCGTGGAGGTGACCCGCTGGAGTGAACCCCAACGTCAGGAGCTGTTAACTGCTGTGCAGCAGGCGGTGCGGCAAAGGGGGTGGGAGGCGGCCTACTACTGTGGGTTGCACTGCCGTTCCATTCGTGGCTATACGCTCTATCAAAAAGGGATTCGGCTGCAGACGGATGAGGGGGTGCGGGAAATTAATGAGCTGTCGCCGTTGGTGCAGGTTTTGAGCGATGCCCACACCCGCGCCTGGTTGATCTATCCCCGGGAGGTGGCCGAGACGGTCAACGCTTGGCTGCAGCAGCAGACCCCAGCAGCGGTACCGGTTGAGGGATAATAGGTAGGACGTTGGCGCGATGTACCGGTGGCAGTCCAAGGAACGGTCTATGTGCTCTCCCATCCCCTGATCCAGCACGGGTTGGGGGTGGTACGGGATAGACACACGCCCAATGCCCTGTTTCGCTCGACCCTGGTGGAGCTGGGGCAGTGGTTGACCTACGAGGCGATCCGGCGGGATTGGTTGCCTTTGACCACGGCGACGGTGGAAACGCCCCTGGCGCCGGCAACGGTCCAATGGGTGGATGGGAGGGTGCCGGTGGTGCTGGTGCCCATCCTGCGGGCGGGATTGACGCTGGTCGAGGGCGCCCAACGGCTGTTGCCCCTGGCGCGGGTGTATCACCTGGGGGTGGTGCGGGATGAACATACCCTGACCCCGACGGTGTACTTGAATAGCTTGCCGGCGCAGTTGGACTCCCAAACGCGGGTGCTGGTGCTAGACCCAATGCTGGCGACCGGCGGCACGGCCATGGCGGCTCTCACGGCCCTGGTGGAACGGGGGGCGCAACCAGCCTACATCCGTCTGGTCGCGGTGATTGCGGCACCGCCGGCCCTGCAAAAAATCACTGCCCAATATCCCCAGGTGCAGATTTACACCGCCAGTGTGGACCCGACGTTGGATGAGCGGGGGTTTATCGTGCCGGGATTGGGGGATGCTGGTGACCGGAGTTTTGGAACGGGGTAAACTGAAGGTAGGGCTGGGAGCACAAACGCATGGAATCTCGTGGGGACGGCTTTGGTAAGGGGTTATTGTTGGGAACGTTGCTGGGGGGTGTGGTGGGTGGCATCGTCGGGGTGATCCTGGCCAACCGCTTGAGTAGCCCTTCGCCGACCAAGACGGTCAAAGCGCCCCCCAATGGCAACAACTTGCGCCAGAATTTGGAGGAAAAAATTAACCAGCTCAACGAGACGATTGACCAGGTGCGGGACCAGTTGGCCCAGGCCAGTGCTGCAGCCCATGAGCCGTTGCCGGAACGGTCCCCATGAGCCTTTTGCGCTTCACGGCTAACGGTGTCGTTATTGGTCCCGTTGCGGGAGCCAGCCTGCGGGGACAGGTGCAGGTGCCAGGGGATAAATCCATTTCCCACCGCGCCTTGATCCTGGGGTGTCTGGCGGTGGGGACGACGGTGATCGAAGGTATCCTGCCGGCAGCGGACCCCCAGAGTACAGCCCAGTGTTTGCGGGCGTTAGGACACCACATTGCGCCGCTGCAGCCCCAGGGGGTGGAGGTGACGCCGGGGGATTGGCAGGAGCCGGACCAGGTGCTGGACTGCGGCAATTCGGGGACGACCATGCGTCTACTGGCAGGGGTGCTGGCGGGCCGGGTAGACCAGTTTTTTGTGCTCACGGGGGACGCGTCCCTACGCCGCCGGCCCATGCAACGGGTGGTGACTCCTTTGCGCCAGATGGGGGCTGTGATCGATGGCCGCCAGAAGGGGTCACGGGCGCCTTTAGCCATCCGGGGTCAGGAACTTCAGGCCATTCACTACACCAGTCCGGTGGCGTCGGCCCAGGTGAAATCGGCCATTTTGCTGGCGGGGTTGACCGGTGAGGGGGTGACCCGGGTGCAAGAACCGTACCCTTCCCGGGACCACACGGAACGGATGCTGCGGGCCTTTGGGGCGGACATCGCCTGGGACCAGGG
Source organism: Gloeomargarita sp. SRBZ-1_bins_9 (assembly GCA_039794565.1). NCBI lineage: Bacteria > Bacillati > Cyanobacteriota > Cyanophyceae > Gloeomargaritales > Gloeomargaritaceae > Gloeomargarita > Gloeomargarita sp. SRBZ-1_bins_9. Next base: position 43,026 of record JAUQVX010000007.1, read on the forward strand.
GGTGGTGGAACTGCGGGGGGGCGCTCCCTTGCGGGGACAACGGGTGGTGGTGCCGGGGGACATTAGTTCGGCGGCGTTTTGGCTGGTGGCGGGCGCCATTACCCCCGGGGCGGATATTCTTTTGACCAATGTGGGTGTCAATCCCACCCGCACCGGTGTTTTGGAGGTGCTCCAGGCGATGGGGGCGCGGGTCGAGGTGACCAATTGGCGGGAAAGTGCCGGCGAACCTCTGGCGGATATCTGGGTGCAGCACAGTCCCTTGCGGGGGGTAACGATAGAGGGGGCCTTGATTCCCCGGCTGATTGACGAAATTCCCATCCTGACGGTGGCGGCGGCTCTGGCCCAAGGAAAAACGGTGATCCGGGACGCGGCGGAGTTGCGGGTGAAAGAAAGTGACCGGTTGACGGCCATGGCCACCCAATTGACCCGCTTGGGGGTGCAGGTGGAGGAATACCCGGACGGTTTGACCATCTACGGAGCCGAAAAACCCCTGGTGGGGGCGGAGCTGCACACCTACGACGACCACCGGATTGCCATGGCCCTGGCGATTGCCGCCTTGAATGCCCAAGGCCCGTCCTACCTGGCCCCTGCCGACTGTGTGGCCATTTCCTATCCGGAGTTTTGGGACACGCTCCAGCACCTGTACCGGTCTAGTCCTTGAGGGGCAACACCAGGGATTCCAGTTTGTGTAGGTCCCGCAGGGCGTCGGCAGCAGATGGATAGCGGTCCTGGGGACGGTAGCGGGTCATGGTCCATAGCACCGCCAGCAAGGGGCCATGGTCGGGTGTGCGCCAGGGGGTTAAATTCAGGTCGCCGGTATGAATATCCCAGGGTAGATCCGTGGGCGGTAACCCTGTGAGGGCCTGCAACGCCACCATGCCGAGGGCGTATAAGTCACTGTTGTACTCGGGGTAGCCGAGCAGTTGTTCTAGGGGGGCATAGCCGCGGGTGCCAACGGGGGAGCTGGTGACATAGGCATCTACTTGTTGGGGTGACAGGTCCTTGACCGCGCCAAAGTCAATCAAGAAGTAGTGGTCGCTGGCATCGGCATAAATGATGTTGTCGGGTTTGATGTCCCGGTGGATGACACCGTGGCGATGGATGAACTTGAGGGTTTTCAGCAGGTTTTTGAGCAGGCGAAGGACCTGGGTTGGCCGTCGGCAAAACGCTCCCGCAAAGTTGGCCCGGCAATAAATTCTTCCACCAAATAAAAATTGCCTTCCTGTTCAAAATAGGCCAGTAAGCGGGGAATGCGCTTGTAGTGTCCCAGCCGCTCGAGAACCTGGGCTTCCCAGTGAAATAACTGCCGGATGCGCTCCAGTTTCTGGGGGTCGCCGGGGGGCACCGAGAGTAATTTCTTTACCACGCACAGGGGCTGACCGGGCCGGTGCCAATCCTGGGCCAGATAGGTGCGGCTAAAACCCCCTTGCCCCAGGGGGCGCAGAATTTCGTAACGTCCCCCCAGAAGCGAGGGGTTAAGTGAGCGCTGTGCCCGGATGCTCCGCACCGTCGCCAGTTGAGCCGCTACCCGCGCCGCCACCACTGGTAAGTTCAAGGGTTTGGTGATGTAGTCGTTGGCGCCTGCCCGCAGGGCCGTAATCACGTCATTGCTGGACTCTCGCCCCGTCACCATGATGACCGGCAAAACCCCCGGCGGATAGCTCTGGCGAATCCGTCTCAGTAACTCTAACCCCGTCATCCCCGGCAGCAGCCAGTCCAGCAGCACCAGGTCCCAGGCTTGGGCTTGTAGCCGTCCTAAGGCAGTAGCGGGATCACCCACCGTCTCTACCCGGTAACCGCCCTGCTGGGTGAGAAATTTCTGGAGGAGCTTACGGGTCAGGGGGTCATCATCCACCACCAATAGCGCTGCTGTCATGGGCCTGCCCCAAAAGCTAGTTGCTAGGCCCATCTTAAAGAGTTGCTCCAGCTAGAGGGTCAAGTCCCGCTAGGATGAAAAACATGGATTGGGCGCAGGTGGTGCAACAGGTAAAAACGGCAGCGTCGCCGGAGGCGTTGGTGGCAGCGGTGCAGGTGGTCGCCGATTGGCCGGAGCCGTCTCAGGCGATTCCTTTGTTGATCGAGGCCCTGGGGTACAACAATCCGGCGGTGGCCCAGGTGGCGATGGCTGCGCTCCAACGGTGGGGACGGCAGGCGGTGCCGGAATTGCTAGCGCGGTTGGATGGCTATAACTACGGGGCTAGGGCCTATGGGGTGCGGGTGCTGGCCCACATCGGCGACCCCCGGGCGTTGTCAGTTCTGGAAACGGCAGCCCGCCAGGACTTTGCCCCCAGTGTGCGCCGCGCCGCCATTCGGGGTCTGGGCAACCTCCAGTGGTCGCAGCTGCCTAACCCGGAACCCCCCCAACGGCAGGTGGCCCAGACGCTGGTTGACTTGAGCCGGGATGGGGACTGGGGGATTCGTTATGCGGTGGTGGTCGCCTGGGAACTATGGCAGCAACGGGGCTTGCCAGGGTTTCTCCAACCCCAGATGGTCACCTTACTCCAGCAGTTGAGCCAGGACGAGGACCTGGTGGTGCAAGCCCGCGCCCAGTGGTTTCTGCAAAGGTTAGATAAGTACGTTACCATGCCAAAGGAAGTCTGAGAGAGGCCCATGATGAGCGTGACGCCCCAGCAGGTGCTCGACGCCTTGCGCTCGGTCAAGGACCCGGAATTGCAGCGCAGTCTGGTGGAACTCAACATGATCCGGCAAGTACAGGTGGAGAATGGACGGGTGTCGTTTCAATTGGTGTTAACCACGCCGGCTTGTCCCCTGCGCCAGATGATTGAAGATGACTGCCGCCAGGCCGTGTTGCGACTGCCGGGGGTGCAGCAGGTGGAGATTGTCACGACGGCAGAAACGCCCCAGCAGAAATCCCTGCCCCAGCGGCAGCCGGTGCCCGGTGTGCGTAATATTATTGCTATCGCCAGCGGCAAGGGGGGTGTGGGCAAAAGCACCGTGTCGGTCAACTTGGCCGTTGCCCTAGCCCAGACGGGTGCGCGGGTGGGCCTGCTGGATGCAGATATTTACGGCCCCAACGACCCGATTATGTTGGGGGTGAGTCACCAACGACTGGTGGTAGCCGACAGTCCCCAGGGGGAGATGCTCACACCCGCCGAAAACTATGGCGTCAAGCTAGTGTCCATGGCCTTTTTGCTCACCCCCGGTCAACCGGTGATCTGGCGGGGACCGATGCTCAACGGTGTGATCCGCCAGTTTCTCTACCAGGTGCAGTGGGGAGAGCTGGATTACTTACTGGTGGACTTGCCCCCCGGTACTGGCGATGCCCAGTTGACCCTAGCGCAAGCCGTCCCGATGGCCGGTGCTGTGATCGTCACAACGCCCCAGCAGGTGGCGGTAGCGGACGCTCGCCGGGGATTGGAGATGTTCCGCCAGTTGGGGGTGCCGGTGCTGGGGGTGATCGAAAACATGAGCTACTTCATCCCCCCGGATGCCCCGGAAAAACGCTACGCCATTTTTGGGGAAGGAGGAGGTGGACAATTGGCCGAAACCTTAGGTGTGCCGTTGCTGGGACAAGTGCCGCTGGAGTTGCCGGTGCAGTGGGGGGGTGACAGTGGCCAGCCGGTGGTGGTGGCTCACCCGGAATTAGCCTCCGCCCGGGCCTTTCGGGATATTGCCGGTAAAGTTGCCGCCCGGGTCTCGGTGCTGGCCCTGACCTAGTCACCCATAAACCGTTTCAGCTGGGGTTCGGCCAGCAGGGGTTTCGTCGCCGCAATTAACCGTGGCCCCCACAGGTTTTCAATCAAAAAGGGCACCTGGGCATAACGCCGGTCAAGGGTCAGGGCCTGTTCCGCCAATTGCAGCGCTTTTTGCCGTTGCCCCTGCTGGTAGTGCCACACCGCCAGGGCCAGGATGGGTTCAGCGGCCTTGGGGTCAATGGCGATAGACGCTTGCCAACTGCGCCGCGCCCCCTCCCGGTCCCCCATTTCAAACTGCACCAGACCAATGTTGTTGATCGCCGGCCAGAACTTTTTGTCAAGGGCAAGGGCTTTTTGGTAGTGGGCAATCGCCTGGGGATACTTGTTCATTTTCAGGAAGGTATTGCCCAGCTGGAACAACCCCTCCACGTGGTCCGGTTTGAGGGCCAGACCCGCCTGGAGATAACGCAGCGCCTGGGGGTAGTTTTCCTGCTGAAACGCCAGGGACCCCAGAGTAAACAAAATCACCGGGTTATCAGGGGCCAGTTTGTGGGCTTCCTGCAGAGCGCTGCTAGCTAGCTTGATGTCGTTTTGCCGCAGGTAGAGTTGGGCCAGGATCACCCAGGGTTCAAAGCGATGGGGGGCCAACTGGGTCGCCAGGCGGGCATTGGCAATGGCGCGTTTGGGTTCTAGGACTTGCACTTCGCTTAGGATGCCCACTTCCCGGGCCAATTCCAACCCCTGGGCCTCCAGTTGTTCCGGGCGCAATTCCGGTATATAGGGCACTATAGCCCCTGCCGGCAGCCCACCCACCAGCAGCCCCAATCCCGTCAGCCAACCCCACACCCGTTTGTCCATGGGCATCCCCTTTTTGTTTCCTCCATTCTAGTCAGCCGTTAGAACTGGGTCAAAAAGCGTAGGTCACTGGTGTAGAAACGGCGGATGTCGTCAATTTCGTGCAGGATCATGGCCAGGCGCTCCACCCCCAGCCCAGCAGCAAAACCCGTGTACTGCTCTGGGTCATAGCCGACGGCCTTGAGTACGTTAGGATGCACCATGCCACAGCCCAGGACCTCCAGCCAACGCCCCCGCCATTGCAAATCCATTTCCGCCGACGGCTCGGTAAAGGGGAAATAGCTGGCCCGGAACCGCACCGGTACCTCCTCTCCAAACAAAGCTCGCACAAACGTCACCAGCGTTCCTTTCAAATCGGTGAACTTCAACCCCGGTTCCACCGCCAAGATTTCCACCTGGTGAAACATGGCCGAATGGGTGGCATCCACCGCATCGCGTCGGTACACCCGTCCGGGGACGACAATCCGCACTGGAGGTTGGTGGCCTTCCATGTAGCGAATCTGGACGGTGGAGGTGTGGGTGCGCAAAAGCCGCCCATCGGGCAGGTAGTAGGTATCCTGCATATCCCGCGCCGGGTGGTCGGGCAAGAAATTCAACGCCGCAAAGTTGTAGTAATCGGTCTCGATCTCCGGCCCCTGGGTCACCTGATACCCCAGCCCCACAAAAATATCCAGAATGCGCTGCATGGTCTGCTGCAGGGGGTGGGCATGTCCCGGTGGGATCCCCAGCCCTGGCATGGTCACATCCAAGGTTTCGGCAGCAATACGGGCCTGCAGGGCAGCGGCATGGAGTTGGGCCATCCGTTCGCTCAACGCCTGCTGGAGACGTTCTTTGACCTGGTTGGCCAACGCACCAATGGCAGGACGTTCCGAGGGCGGCAATTGTCCCATCCCCCGCAGCACCTGGGAAAGCTCCCCCTTTTTCCCCAGATAATCCACCCGCAACTGCTCGAGTGCCGCCAAAGACTCCGCCTGGGCAATCGCCGCCAGTCCCTGGACTTCCAACCGCTGCAACGCCTGGGCCAAATCCGCCATTACCCCACCTTGCGCAACAACCCTACACCAGCATAGAGCCAATAGCTCTGGTAACGGTACAGCCCCCAGGCCACCAGCGGCGTCACCAGGCACGACAGGCCCAGCAGCACCACCACCAACGCCAGGTCCACCCCCAAAAACTCCTGGGCCAGACGCACCACATCCTGGTCGAGTAGGCCCCCCTTGCCCTGGAGATACCAGGCCCGCACTTGCGCGTCGAACAACAACTGCCAGGCGAAATGCAAGTCATAGACCAGGACAAAAAAGCCCAGGATGCCGTAGAGCGTTTGCTCCCCCGGTTGTTGGCAGGCCCAACCCGTCAGCGCCCGCAGCAAAAACAGTCCCGCCAGCAGCAACTCCATCCCGTGCCCCATGGCCACCACCAGCCCCTCACTCCAGCGGGTGAAATACAGCCCGGTGTAGATCAACCCCAAAGCCAGCAGCGCCAAGCAAGTCCAACCGTTGCGCCGGAAGTACATCAACCCCCCTACCAGCACCATGTACACCACCATGGGCACCAGCACCCACCGTTGTCCCAACTGCAACGTCACCCCGCCCCCGTACAAAAAATCAAACGCCGGAATCGCCGGATAACCCATCAACCAGGCCGCCAGGGTATGTCCTAACTCGTGGATAGTGATCACCAAGTAGCTCAGCACCAACCGGACCAAAGGGATGCTGTCCAGCACCAGGGCCGTCACCAGCCCGATCAGCAGGATACGACGTTGGGTAGCGTCAAGGGTATAAAGCGGCAGGTCAACGGAACGCCGGGGTGAGCGTCGCACCGGTGCCAGGACCTCCGCCAGGGTAAAGGCCATTTCCCAGCCATCCCCCCGCACCCGCAACGCCGTGGTCAACGGCAGCCCATAGCGGTGCAGTTCCTGGGCCAGCAGTTCTTGCACCAGGACGGCTGGGGGCAACGGCTGGACCGCCAATTCGACCAACCATTCATCCCCCTGCCTATGCACCTGACACACCTGCACCCCCTTGTGGGCCAACGCTCGCTCCAGAGCGGTCCGCATCAGCTGGGGGTTTTGCCACAGCGGCGTCATAGTTCCTAGCGGGGTGTGCGTTGCAAATCCGGGCGTTCCTCCGGCACGATAGCCCCTTCCACCGGACACACCTGCAGACAAATCCCGCAGTCAATACAAATCCCAAAGTCAATCCAGTACCAATCGGTGCCTTTGGCGTTTTTCCCCGGACCAGGGTGGATACAGGCCACCGGGCAAGCCGCCACGCAATCCGCCACCCCCTCGCACACGTCCGTCACAATCGTATGGGCCATAGCCACTCCGGATGGATACACAGTTCTAGGGTAACAGAGGCTCAGCCTGCAGCCGGGCAAACACCCAGCGGCTCAGGTCGGGCAGGAACTTATCGTTGCGGCTGGCTGCTTCCCCCACCGTAAACACCACCAGCAAATAAGCCAGGGCATCGCCCCATTCCACGTAGGCGCAATCATGGCGCACTTGGCTAGTGTGTCCGGCTTTCGACCAAAGACGCGCCGTCGTCGGCAGCCCTTCCCCTAAAAATCCCTGAATTTGGTTGTAGGCGGGATCAATGGGCCAATCGGCGGGGTCTAACGAGCGGCGACACAGCTCAGCCATCTGCTGTGACCGGCGAGGCGACACCGCCACCCCCCCTAAAATAGCGTGCAACAACCGGGCCGTGGCCAAGGGATTCAACCGGTTGCGATTTTCCTGATTCGGTCCCAAAAACGCCCGCTCCCGCCCGTAGGGTCCATCACACCAGGTTTTTTGGTTGACATTCACCCCGGCCAATTCCGGCCAGTTCCAGGACTGGAAATAGCGGTTGACGATATTGCGCTGATACTGCCAGGTACTGAAGGGACCGGGGGGCAAATCTGGACCGCTGGTGGTCCCCGTCAACACATCCACAATGTAGCTGGTGGCGTCGTTGCTGGAAAGCTGGATCATATCCCGCAGGGCGCGGTCAATTTCCGGGTCGGGGGGAATCATGCCCCGCTCTAGCCACTCGTGGGTCGCCACCAGATAAAACAACTTGACGATGCTGGCGGGATAGACGTTGACCTGACCCCGATGACTCCAACCCCAGGGCCGTTGCTGCCAAAAGGTTTGGGGTTCAAGTGCTCCCCCAGTGTTGACCCGCACCCCGCCCCCATAAACCAACCAGACAATCCCTATCTGCTCGGGCGTCAGGTGATGCCGAGAACCCATCTCCCGCAATAATTCGTCTCCCCATTGGGCCAGCGTCGGATGGGGTTGATAGAAACTCATGGGCGTACAATGGAAACGGCCTTACCTTACTCATGATCCCATGACTAGGGGTCAAGTGTCGTTGACACCAACCCAGCGGCGGGACCGGTGGATAGGGCTAGGGATGCTCTGGTCGCCGGTGGTGGCCGCGTTTTTCTACAACCGGGGTTGGCAGATTCCCGGGCTGGTGTGTCCTCTGTATCACGTCACTGGCATTCCCTGCCCCAGTTGCGGCCTGACCCGCTCGTTTATGGCCCTGGCCCGGGGGGATATACTGCAGGCGGTGCGGTTCCATGCCTTTGGACCCCTGCTGTTTGGCGCCTTTTTCCTGCTGGGGGGGCATCTGCTGCTGGAGTTAGCGCTCAACCGGGCGATGGTCCTGCCCTACCGGCAGTGGTTGGCACGGCGACCGGTGCAGTGGGGGTTGCTGGGGCTGTTTTTGGGGTATTACCTGCTGCGGCTGGCCATTTGGTATCAGCGGGGGGAACTGCCGGGGCGCGTGGAGTGGTGAGTGCCGTATGATAAAAAAATCGCCCGTATCAGGGGACGATGGTCGGTCGGCAGCGGTTGATTCTCTTGTTGGTGATTGCCCTGGTGCTGGGGGCCTTACTGGTCATCAGCCGGATACCCGTGCGCCTGGGTTTGGATTTGCAGGGGGGGGCGCAGCTGACCCTGCAGGTAAAAACCACGGCTGAAGTGAAACAAATCACGCCCCAGGTTCTGGAGGCGGTGCAGCGGGTGGTGGAAAACCGCATCAATGGGTTGGGGGTGGCTGAAGCGGTGGTGCAAACCGTCGGCAGCGACCAATTACTGGTGCAACTGCCGGGTGTCAGCGACCCCCAACAGGCGGAACGGGTGCTAGGGGGCACGGCCCAACTGGAGTTTCGCCTGCAAAAACCGGGCACCGACGCCCAACAAATCCAACAGCTCTATGCGGTGCGGGAGCAATTGGCGGCCCTGCTGAAAAAACCCCAGAACCTGGCCGACCCGGAACAGGTGAAAAAAGATTTGCAAAAGACGGATGCGGCCCTGGCGGCCTTTTACGAACCCACGGGATTGACGGGGAAAAATCTGAAGGATGCCTTTGCCCAGCCTTTGCCAGCAGGGAACCAATGGCAGGTGGCCATTCGCTTTGACGGGCCGGGGGGACAAAAGTTTGCCGAGCTAACCAAAGCCATTGCCGGCACAGGACGCACCCTGGGAATTTTTTTGGATAACCAGCTCATCAGTTTCCCCACCGTAGGGCCGGAATTTGCGGCGACGGGGATTACCGGGGGGGCAGCGGTGATCACGGGCAATTTCACGGCGGAATCGGCCAACGACTTGGCGGTGCAGTTGCGGGGGGGTGCCCTGCCGGTGCCGGTGGAGATCGTAGAGAACCGTACGGTGGGGGCGACCTTGGGCCAAGACAGTATCCAGCGCAGTTACTGGGCCTTTGCCGGGGGGTTGGCCCTGGTGCTGCTGTTTATGGTCTGGTATTACCGTCTACCGGGGCTCATCGCCGACCTGGCCCTGATGATTTATGCCCTATTGACCTTCGCCGCCTTTTTGTTACTGGGGGTGACCCTGACCCTGCCGGGGATTGCCGGGTTCATTCTCAGCATCGGTATGGCCGTGGACGCCAACATCTTGATCTTCGAGCGTACCCGGGAGGAATTGCAGGCGGGCAAGAGCTTGTATCGCTCGGTGGAGTCGGGTTTCTATCGCGCCTTTAGCAGCATTTTGGACGGTAACGTGACCACCCTGATTGCCTGCGCCGCCCTGTTTTGGTTGGGGACGGGGATGGTGAAAGGGTTTGCTGTCACTCTGGCGATTGGGGTGTTGGTGAGCATGTTTACCGCCATCACCTGTAGCCGGACGTTTTTGCTCTTTGCCCTGACCATTCCCGCCCTGCGGCGAGTGGAACTGTATGTGCCCAAATCCCTGGTGAGTTCCTCCTAGAGCAACGGCCGCAACTGTTCCGTGGATAGCCCCGTGCGTTGGACAAGGTCGGCCACCGAGCGGTAGGGACCCCGGCGTTGGCGCTCAGCCACGATTTGGCAAGCTACATCCGGCTCCAAACCAATGGCCACCAGGCGTTCGGCCTCCAGATGATTGGCCCGGCGCCAGGACACATAGGGTTCTTGGGCCAGGTCATAGCTGAAGGTCAGGTAGGGGGCGATCCGCTGGACCGTAGCCGCCGGAATCCCCACCAGGTCCGTCAGCTCCTCCGGGTGGGTAAATTGGTGGCCCCTTTCCCGCAAAGCCATGATGGCATTGGCATAAACAATGGGCAAGCCGAGCTGATAGACCAGGTCGTGTTTGGAACAGGTATTCAAGTCCAGGGTTACAGGGGGCGGCAGGGGCCGAGGATGGGAATGCGCTAAAAACTCCCGACGATACACCAAAGCCACAATGATTTGTCCGAGCCACGTCAGCACTAGGGCATCCATCGCAACCAGGGGTGCCAAGGTGAAGGCTAAGCCCGCCAGGAGCAATCGGTAATTTTTGATGTGCCAACCGAGGCAGATGTGGGCTATCCCACCCAGCCAGGGAACCCAGGCGAAGTAAAACCAGGTAAGCGAGCGCTGATGATCCAACCCCATCCGCTAGAGCCTGCGCAGCAGGTCACGCCGTTTGTGTTCGTATTCCTCCGCCGTAATCACCCCATCTTCATAGAGTTGTTTCAACTCGGCCAGGGCACGGGTTATATCGCTGGGGTTCAGAGGCGGTAGGGAAGCAGTGGCATTGTAGCGCCGGTCAAAATCCGCATCCGACATTACCAGCAACCCCAAAAAGTCCACAAAAGTCAGTAGACCAATAATGATGGGAGGAAGTACCAAACATATCCCCACCGTACTGCTCAGCAGATAAAGAATACCAACACCGCTGTTGCCCAAATAAAAATGATGCACCCCCCACCATCCTAGAAAAAAGCACAGCAGGATGGCTACTCCCCTGTTTCGCACTGCCTTCTCTCCCTGGTTAACCACACCCTACCCCCCTGCTGTGTATAGTAGATTCATGAGCCAACCAGGGTCAAGACCGGCCGGCTTATAGAGAGTTTGTTCCAGGGGATGACACGGCAATTACACCTGCTCCCTTTCTTGCTCCTAACCTATTTCCATAGTCCCTACTGCTAGATACGAGCTTCAATCACCAATCACAAAATTTAACTCTCAAAATGTTCGACAACCTGTCTAAAGGCCGCCATATCTATCCAAATGTCAGCATCATAACCTGCAGTTGCCTGCTCGATTTGGGGGTACCAGTAGTAGTAATCCCAGCCCACTTGATTGGCCCAAACCCAGTAACAATCACGCCAGGGTACATCGGGAAAAATCTCTAGGACCCTTCCTCCAGGTTCACACCAAGCAATATTCGTCAAACCGGCACCATGTAAACCAATGACATATTTTGCCCCACGAAACAGACCGATTTGCTCCGAGAAGCTTAAATCCTCCAGCCAGCAGGGTATGTATCCTCGAGAAACGAGATAATCCAAAACTTCATACTCATTGACAATTCGTCGTCTTCTAGCCTTGGAACGGCTAATGTAGAGCTTTTTATAACCAGTCAAGCATGTTTCCCCATGGGGCAAAAATAACTTCCTTAAACAATCTAAAATCCACTTGGGCCTTTGTTTGATATAACTGGGCACAACAACCAAAGGACTACGGAGAGAATAGTTAAATCTTGGATAAACAATTTTTTGTCTATCAATGCCTAAGATGTCCAATGCTACCTCTAATTGTTTTGGGGGTTTATCTATTAAGAAATAGTTGATTTTAGAGTGGATTTTTTGTTGCTGTAATAAGTAGACCCTGGGTACTATATCGGTGAGCCAATGCCAATAGTTGCATCCACCGGCACCACCACCGTCCGTTGTCACGGCAATACAACTATTGGTTGACTGAACCTTGGGAAAGCGGAGATATAGAGCTTCGTTTTTCTCGGCTGGAAAAATAAACTGGCGCGAAATATCATGGATAACACGACCATCATGGGCGATGACACTTCCCATGGAATGATGTGCTCTGAGAATAGTGCCTCCAGGTACAGTTAGCCAGTAGGTTTCCGGTATGGGTATCCGGGTACGTTGTTGAAAACAAGGATGAACCTCTGGATGGATGGTGCGGGGCAACGGATAAATAAGTTCGTGGGCTGGATAGTAAATTTGGTACTCCAAATCAGGCAAAACTCCTCGATAGTTTTGGTAGTATTCCCCAGCAGATGACCAATAGCCTTGCGCCGGTATTTCTCCCCAAATTGGGGTTGTCCATCTCAAGTAGCGACGATGCAACTTTTCCCAAATATTTGCCATGGCAATCGCTAACATTGGTCTAGGGAATCATAACTGACGTTGACAGAGCACCAGCGCAAACCATCGCTGTTCATCCTGCCAGACCCGCCGTACCGCCAATCCCTGGCCATCTAACTGCTTAGTTAATGTTGGGAGATTAAACTTACGGGAAATCTCCGTGCGAATCGTCTCGTTGGGCAAGAAAGTAACCTCTAATCCCAAGGCCGATAGCCACACCACTTGGGAATTCAGGCTGACCAGGTGCATCTCGATTTGCTGTAGGTCTTCATTGTAGAAGGCCCAGTGGGTGAAGTTCTCCACATTAAAGTTACCGTTGAATTTACGATTTATGTGGTGTAAGATATTTAAATTAAACGCTGCCGTTATCCCTTGACTATCGTTATAAGCAGCCGTAAGAACGTCCGCATCTTTGTGTAAATCTACGCCCAATAGAAAATAGTCCCCCGGCGCCAATTTTTGATAAATTTTTTGCAAAAATAGCTGTTCTTCTTGGGGCGATAAGTTGCCAATCGTACTGCCTAGAAAAATGAGTAAACGAGGGTTTAGCAATGGGGGTAAATAATCCAATGCCGTCTCATAAATACCGGCTAGGGCATGCACCCGTAAATTGGAATAGTCGGTTAATAAAGCAAAGGCCGTCGCCTGCAACATGGTTGTACTCACATCAATCGGTATATAGGTGCAGTGGGGTTGTAATTGGGTGTAGGCATCCAGGAGAAGCCGTGTTTTCCGGGAACTGCCACTGCCTAACTCCACCAGGTCACAGGGGCCGGTCAAGGCGGCAATTTCGGGAGCGGCACCCGCTAAAATGCCCTGTTCTGTGCGGGTGGGATAGTACTCCGGTAGGTCACAAATTTGTTCAAACAGTTCTGACCCCCGCTGGTCGTAGAAGTAGTAGCTGGGCAAGGTTTTCGGACGGCGGGTGAGGCCCTGAACCACATCAGCCCCTTGTTGGGTCGGTGGTAGGGGAATCAGGTCACAGCGGTAACGGTTACCGGTGACGGTGCGTAAGGCGTATTCCATGACGATTGCCCCCGTTGCCCATCGTTTAGCATACCATGCCATTTAGGAGGAAACCGACAGGCGCCGTTCTACCCGTGGCCGTCCAACGCTGTAGCCCAGGTGATAACTCCGCGCCAACCAGGCCAGCCACCGTTTGGGGAAATGGGTTTCTAGCCAGGGCTGCCACCGCCGCAGGAGTGCGGGCCACCAGGGGGTCATCAGGGCACTCACCAACGCCTCCCAGGTAAACCCCAGGTAAGTGCGCAACCAGTGGCCGATTTCCCCCCACCCCGTCAAGGGCCAAATCCAGACCAGAATCCAGGGGTTTTTCCAGGCGGCTTTCAGGGCCATGCCAGTAAATTCTGCCCAGCCGCTGCGGTCTTTGATAAACCGGTCGGCGACCTCCGGTGGGGCTTGGGCCAGTAGGCCAAAAAACGTGTTCAAAATACTGTTAATCCGGGCCGGCGGCAGGGGTTTCCCGGTGGGTACCATCATCCCCTTGGAAAACAGCCACGTGACCGAGGTGTTCCCTTGGTAGGCGCGGATGGCATTGAGGGAATCGGCCCCCAGCAGGTCATGCCGCAGCGCCGTGTCCAGCAAATCCGTCAGGCGGGGGAGATTGCGCACCAGGGACCCAAACCCGGTAAATACCAGAGGCGATTGTAAGGCAGCCGCATCTCCGATGCTAATCACCCGGTCCCAGGCCACCCGCCGTTCCCCGAATCGGCTGCTGAAATGTCCCGGAATATACCCAAACGTGGCCTTGACCCACTCCAACCGCTCCAGGTCACAGCGGCGGTACTCGGGCAAGATGTGGAAGAAATCTTCGTACAACTCCAGCAGTGAGCCGGGGTTTTGGGGACAGGGCTGGTGGTAGTGAAACAGATACACTGTCACTTCCTCCCGCGCCCCGGGAAACAACTCCCAAATTAACTGCCGCCCCCGGGAAATATCCCCGTGACTGTGCAGGATGTCCCCATAGCGCCGGTCCCACACCTGGGGGTCCAATCCCCGTATCACCGCCCCCACCGTTGGGCAAACGCTGTCAAAGGCCCGTCCCCCGTTGAGCTGCCAGGCAATGGGTGAGGCTGTACCCATGGCATCCACCAGCAAACGTCCGGTCACTTGCTGCATCTGGCCAGTGCGCAAGCAGCGGAACTGCACCTTGACCCCCCGGTTGCCGATTTCCGCCCGGATGAACTCCGCCTCGTCGCGAATCTCCCCCCCCGCTTGGCGAAACTTATCCCCGGCCAACCGCAACAGTCCCTGGGCATCCAGGGCTAGGTTGAGTACCGTCGGCGTATGTAATACGGGCGCTCGCACCCGGGGGGGCACCTCCGGCCAATAGAACTGGTGAAAGCCGTCCTCGTATTCACAGACAATCACCTGCTCCAGCTCCGCCGCCGTAAACAGGTTGAGGTCAACCAGGGTTTGCAACTCCGAGCGGGAAATGTTCCACTCCCGGTTCATCCGCCCAAAGGGCAATCGTTCGATCAGCAGCACCCGGTAGCCCAGCCGCGCCATCACCGCCGCATGAATGACCCCGAGCGCACCCCCCACATACACCAAGTCGTAATCCGGTTGGTTGGGTACATCCCCCGGAAATAAAACCTGATGCACCTCCGGATGGGCCACCCCCTGGCGCCAGCGTTGTTCCCACCAATAGACCCGCCGCAGGTCGTATTCACCGTGGGGGATTTTCTGGAAAAAATGCACCGTCGCCGGGTAGTAGGGCGCCAAGGCCGTAAAGATGTTTTCACGCGACAGGTCAATTGCCGGAAAAACCGGATACTGGGGCGGGAACTGCTGATCCAGATCCGCCGTCAACTGGTGCAACCAGGTGCGCTCCCCCGGTCCCCTCCGCCAGCGAAAGACCTTCAAATAGGTGGTCCGCTGCAATCCCCAGGTCACCACCGTCCACTCCCCCCGGTCCCGCTGTAGGTGTAACCCCGTCGGTGTCGGCGTGACCGTCAGCCCCGGCGCCCGCCACTGCTGTAACCACGCCCGCACCCGCTCCACCGCTGGACAGGGAATCTCTCGGTACACAAGCTCCTGGATCACCGGCTTTCATCCCCAAAACAGGTTACATTCTTAGAAACATCCTTAAAAAAGTTTACAATGTTCTCATAAAGGCAGGTAGGTTTTCCTAGGCTGTTATTGACGGATGGTGGTTAGTCATGGCCCTGCCGATCCCCCAAACCCCGGAAGAGTTTGCCGCCCTGCGGCAGCAACCCCCCAGTCCCGACCGGATCGCGGTGGCGATTGCCGGTGTGGTGCGTTTGGGGCGGGCAGCGGGCCAATCTCTGGCCGACCTCCAGGCGCAAATTTTAGCCGAAGATGGGTTATTGGAG
The DNA here is from genome assembly GCA_039794565.1 of Gloeomargarita sp. SRBZ-1_bins_9. Lineage (NCBI taxonomy): Bacteria > Bacillati > Cyanobacteriota > Cyanophyceae > Gloeomargaritales > Gloeomargaritaceae > Gloeomargarita > Gloeomargarita sp. SRBZ-1_bins_9. The sequence continues at coordinate 58,464 of JAUQVX010000007.1, forward strand.
CCGGCCACCCGGTCCTGGTTGAGTCAGTTAGTGGCCCAGGCGTGGGAACTCATGGCCCCAGAAGTACCCGTGTCGTACAGTGGGTAAGGGCGTTGCTCAGGGCGTTGTGAATCTGGCCGTTGGTGGCCAACAGGCGTCCTGAAAACACGTCCACCGGACTGCCATCGTAGGCCGTGACCAAGCCTCCCGCTTCCCGCACCAGTACAATTCCAGCGGCAATGTCCCAGGGGGATAAGCCCCGTTCCCAATAGCCATCCAAGCGCCCACAAGCCACGTAGGCTAGATCAAGAGCGGCCGATCCTCCCCGGCGCACCCCCTGGCAACGATGGGTCAGGTGACAGAATTCGGCGTAGTTGTTATCGGGGGTTTCCCGGCGGTCGTAGGCAAAACCGGTGACCAGCAGGCTGCGTTCCAGGCTATGGGTGCGGGACACCTGCATAGGTTGACGGTTACGGGTCGCCCCTAACCCCTGTGCCGCTCGGAAGAGTTCTTGGCGTAAAGGGTCCACCACCACCCCCACCACCGGTTCCCCCTGGAACAACAGCCCCACCGACACACTGTACAGGGGATACTGGTGGGCAAAATTGGTGGTGCCGTCCAGGGGGTCCACCGCCCAGAGGAATTCCGCTTGGGTCTGACCCCGTTGCCAGCCGGACTCCTCCGCCAGGATGGTGTGGGTCGGGAAATGGCGATCCAGCACCGCTAGGATAGCTTTTTCCGATTCCTGGTCCGCTGCCGTCACCAGGTCCCCACTGCGGCCCTTTTCTGCGATCTCGCTTATCTTCCCCCAGTAGCTTTGCAACACTGCCGCCCCTGCCCACGCCGCCTCCGTGGCAATGTCCAGGTAGATGGCCAGGTCCTTCTGGGCAATCGCTTCCATCGGTTGTCTCCCCCCTAGTTCTGCGCAAAACGGCAACATTTCTTTACTTTATCCGCCATTTGGGTAAAGGAATGCGGTAATATCTAAGTAAAATTAGGGTTGTAATAAACGTTTGGTAAAGCTGGCTTTGGCCGGGGAATGGGATATCCGGGTAGGGTGCACAGGTCTATGGCAGCAACGGGAACATTGGATAACCGCAAGGAGCGGATTCTGGTGGTGGACGACGAAGCCAGTATTCGTCGGATTTTAGAAACCCGTC